>JBDUEH010000018.1:0-13010 GCA_040002555.1 Gemmatimonadales bacterium
CATTCGCAGATGGCAGCAGCAGCGGAGTTGCACGTTCATCATTTGGAAACGCATTTTTTACCGGGACTGGCGAGTTTGGTCTCCGCATAAATCAGTCGCTATACATCAACACCTTCTTCGAAGGTGGCAACGTTTGGGATACTCCGCGACAGTTCGATCCCACTCGTCTCTTCCGTTCCGTTGGTTTTGGAGCGGCGATCGTGAGTCCTCTTGGGCCCATCGGCGTCGACCTTGGCTATGGATTGGATCGCCGGGACACGGCCGGTCGGCCGGCCCCGGGCTGGAAACTGCATTTCAAACTTGGACAGTTCTTCTAACACTTGGAGTATTCATGCGTGGATTGATTCGTGCGTCGTTGTTCGCACTCGTTATTGGTTTAGGAGCGGCCAGCTCGGCATCGGCTCAGGGAGCACCGAAGTTCGGTTTCATAAACTCGGCGGCGATTCTGGCTGAGGCACCTGGCCGCGTCGAAGCCGAAAACCAGTTCAAGGCGGAAGTTGCGGCTTATCAGGGGCAACTTCAGCGGATGAGCGACTCGCTTCAGACGATGGGCGCAACCTTCGACAAGGAAGCGCCGCGTCTCGACAGCGCTACCCGTTACACCCGCGGAAAGGCAATTGCCGACAGGGAAGCCGATTATCAGAATCGCGCGAAGACCCTCGATCAGCAGATGCAGAATCGCCAGGCCGAGCTGATTCGCCCTCTTATGGAAAATCTTCAGAAGGTGATCGAGCAGGTTCGCGCTGAAGACAACTATGCGATGATCTTCGACGTTGCGTCGCAGACGAGCGTAATTGTTGCCGCCGACAAGAATCTCGACATCACGGCCAAGGTGATGGCTCGCGTAAAGGCTGGCGGCAAGCCGGCTTCGGTTCCCCTTGGCAGCTCGCTCTCCCCGAAGCCGACTGGAGTATCAGCACCGAAGCGGTGAGCGAAAAGCCAGCCGATTCACAGTCTCTCAGCGGTGAGCGTGCTTGCACTCTCACCGCTGAGGCCATTGCGGCCATCACTGGCGGCAGACTCATCGGCGATGGGGCAACAACTGTCGCCAGCGTCGCCCCCCTTGATCGGGCACAAGTTGATCAATTGACGTTTCTCGGCGACCGCCGGTATGCTGAGTCGTTGGCATCCTGCAACGCCGGTGTCGTTCTGATTAGTGCGGAGCTTGCGGACACGCCCGGATCTGTTTCATCGCGAGTCGTCGTGGACAAACCGATGGAAGCGATGCTCAAGGTTCTTCCCGAGCTTTATGCAGCTTCTGGAATGGCGCCGCGGATCATGCCGACGGCTCGGATCGGAATGGGAGCCCAGATCGGTGCTCGCGTATCACTTGGCGATTTCGCAGTGATTGGGTCGGACGCAGTGATCGGCGACGACGTTGTGGTCGGCGCGCATTCTGTCGTCGGCGATCGTGTCAGGATCGGCGCCGGATCGCGGCTTTTCCCGCACGTCACGGTTTACGCCGGTATAAAAATCGGAATGCGTGTAGTACTCCATTCCGGGGTGCGACTCGGCTCTGACGGGTTCGGGTACGTCTACACAGGCGGCATTCACGCGAAGATTCCGCATGTGGGCGGCTGTATTGTTGGCGATGACGTTGAGATTGGTGCAAATACCACGATCGATCGTGGCAGCATCGACGATACTGTGATTGGCGACGGAACGAAAATCGATAATCTCGTGCAGGTTGGCCATAACGTACGCATAGGCCGACTTTGCCTGATAATGGCTCAGGTCGGCATCGCCGGCTCCGCGAGAATCGGTGATGGGTGCGTCATCGCCGGCCAGGCGGGGCTTGGCGGTCACATCAACATTGGAAACGGCGTTCGTATCGCTGGGCAGTCTGGCGTATTCGGTGACGTCCCGGCGGGCGAAGTCTGGTCCGGATATCCAGCCCGGCCACATCGCGAATCGTTGCGTGCAACGGGGGCGATGTTCAAGATTGCTGGAATGATGAAGCGACTCGAAAAATTACTGGAAGAACGGGAAAGCAAGTGAGTCGTTTCACCGTCGCCAAAGCGGCGACGCTCGAAGGAATCGGACTGCATCTTGGCCGCCCCTGCAGGCTGACATTCAGGCCGGCGCCATCCGGCTCAGGTATCAGGCTTCAGCGACTTGATTTGCCGAATTCCAAACCGATCAGAGCCATCGTCAGTGAGGTGAGCGCGAGCGAGCGCCGGACGCAGCTCGGCACGGGCGACAATACCGTGCATACCGTCGAACATGTTCTTGCGGCCGTTACGGCACTCGGAATCGATGATCTTGTTATAGAGATGGACGGTCCCGAGCCGCCAATTCTGGATGGAAGCGCTGCTCCATTCTTTGAGCTGCTGAGCGATACCGGCCTTGCGGCGCAGGAAGGACAGCCGGATTATCTAACGTTGAGCGAACCCGTAAGGATCATCGACGGAGAATCGGTCTACGAAGCATTTCCTGCGGATGGTCTGGAACTCGACGTAACGATTGAATTTCCACATCCCCGGATTGGGAGACAGTCGCTGCAATTCAGCGTAACTGCGGACAGCTTCGGGACGGAGATGTCGCGTGCGCGTACGTTCGGGTTCGTGAGCGAAGTCGAATGGCTGCGTGAGCGGGGATTGATAAAGGGAGCATCCGTCGAAAACGCGATCGTTCTCGACGAGCGCGAGGTGGTGAGCGGCCCGCTCAGATGGAGCGACGAATTCGTTCGGCACAAGGCGTTGGACTGCGTCGGCGATCTGGCCCTCGCAGGCGCGAGGGTAAGAGCGAGAATAGTGGCGACCAAGCCGAGTCACAGAGGGACTGTGACGCTCGTGCGGGAGCTGACGCGCTTAGGGATTCTTAACGGCGGAAACGGTATGAGCTCAACTGAAATCGAACAACAGAACCAGAAAAAATCTGTCTACGGAATCGAAGCTATCATGAAGGTCCTGGCGCATCGTTACCCGTTTCTTCTCGTGGACAGGATTCTCGAGATCGAAGAAGGGAAACGGATCGTCGGCCTGAAGAACGTCACGATCAATGAGCCGTTTTTTCAGGGGCATTTTCCGGGGCATCCAATCATGCCTGGCGTCCTGATCATCGAAGCGATGGCTCAGGTTGGCGGCGTATTGTTGATGGGCGGAATGGGCGAGCAAATGGCTGATTCCAAGGTCGCGTATTTCATGTCACTCAACAACGTGAAGTTTCGCAAGCCGGTAAAGCCTGGCGACCAGCTGATTTTCGAAGTCGAGATTGTCCAGATCCGCGGTACCGTTTGCAAGACGAAAGGCGTCGCTCGAGTGGATGGGGAAGTCGTTGCCGAAGCCGAAATGGCGGCGATGGTTCGGGACAAATGATGCGCGCCGGAATTCACCCTTCAGCCATCGTCTCACCGAAGGCGACACTAGGCGAAGGAGTGCAAGTCGGCCCGTTCGCGATCATCGGCGACGGTTGTCACATTGGCGACAATTGCGAGATCTCACCGCGCGCAACGCTCGAGCGCGATGTAACTCTTGGCGTTAGCGTGAAAGTCGGCATCGGGACCGTGCTCGGCGGAGCTCCGCAGGATCTCAAGTATGCGGGCGAACCGACGACAGTAGAGATCGGCGATTATACTGTCATTCGCGAGTACAGCACTGTTAACCGCGGCACATCGGCGTCGTTCAAGACGACCGTCGGCAGCAAATGCCTTTTGATGTCGTACGTTCATCTGGCGCACGACTGTCATATTGGAAACGGCGTCATTCTGGCCAACGGTGTCCAGCTTGCCGGTCATGTCACAATCGAGGACAAGGCGACAATCTCGGGACTGTCGGCGGTGCATCAGTTCGCGCGCATCGGACGCTTCAGCTTCATCGGAGGTATGTCGCGAGTGTCGAAAGACGTTCCGCCGTTTCTCAAGGCGGTTGGTAACCCGATGAAGCTTTATGGACTCAACAGCGTTGGACTGCAACGAAACGGTTTTCAGGAAGACGTTGTCCGCGAGCTCAAGCGTGCATACCGCCTTTTCTTTCGGTCGGACTTGAACGTCTCCCAGGCAATGGACAGGGCTGAAACAGAGCTCGAGATGTTTCCCGAGGTGCGTGAGTTGATGGCGTTTGTCGAAGCAAGCAATCGCGGAGTCGTGATTTGACGGACGCATTGCGGATGGGCGTGATTGGAGCCGGCAGTCTTGGCTTTCATCACGTGCGAATCCTGCGTGACATGGAATCAGTATCGCTCGCAGGGTTCGTCGAGAACAATGATGAACGTGCCGGGCACGTTGCCGGCGAGCTCGGAGTAAAGCGGTACAGCGATGAGAGCGCGTTACTCGCGGATGTCGACGCAGTAAGTATTGTTGTGCCTACGCCTGCGCACTACGCAGTTGCGCGTGCGGCGCTCGAGAAAGGGAAGCATGTATTCATCGAGAAGCCGATCACCGCAACGCTGGAACAGGCGGACGAGATTCTCGATATCGCAAATCGCAACGGTAGCCTCGTGCAGATCGGTCACGTGGAGCGATTCAATCAGGCGGTTCGTGCCGCGCTGCCTTACGTATCGCGTCCGCGTTTCATTGAAAGTGAACGTCTCGCGCTATTCAGCCTCCGCGGCTCAGACGTCGCCGTCGTGCTCGATTTGATGATTCACGACATCGATTTAGTCCTGACTCTTGTCGGAGACACGGCCGAGGAAATTTCTGCCGTCGGCGTTCCAGTTCTCACGCCGATGCTCGACATCGCGAATGCGCGCGTCACGTTCTCATCAGGCGCCGTCGCTAACATCACGTCGAGCCGCATTTCGCGTGATCGGGTCAGGAAGATCAGGATCTTCCAACAGAGCGGATATCTCTCACTCGACCTTGCGGCAGGCACCGGCGAATTCTTTCGGCTGAAGCAACAGATGTATCCGACAAAGCCACCCTCCGGTCCCGTGAACATCACGGACTACGTGGATCGTATCAAGCTCACGGCGCCCGAAGGCGAACCGCTGCGGCTGGAGTTCGACAGCTTCGTATCGGCGGTGCGGGGCGAATCTCCAGTGGTCGTGACCGGCGACGACGGCAGACGCGCGCTCGCCGTCGCCCTGAGGATCGTAGCCGAGATCGAGCGAACGAGGCCCGCATTCACCGGAGAGGCCGTACCGGCGCGTGCCTGAAGTCGTCATCATCGCTGGCGAGTCGTCCGGTGATCTGCACGCTGCGGGAGTTGCTGACCAGCTTAGGCGCATCCGGCCCGACATCGAGCTGACCGGCTTTGGCGGGCCTTTGATGGAAAAAGCAGGGGTCAAGCTCTTCGATCGATACGAGACCGGAGTGATGGGCTTCGTCGAAGTGCTGAGCCACATTCCGCGGCATTATTTCCTGCTGCAATCGTTGCGAGAACGCTTCGCGCGAAATGATGTTGAGCTGGTGATAGTCGTCGACTATCCGGGGTTCAACATGAAAGCCGCCGCCGCTGCGAAAGCCGCGAACATTCCGGTGCTCTACTACGTGACGCCGCAGGTATGGGCGTGGGGAGAAAATCGCCTTCCCAAACTGGCGAAGATCGTCACGAAGGCAGCGGTGATTCTTCCGTTCGAAGAGAGCCTTCTCCGTGGACACGGTATCGACGCGACATTCGTTGGTCACCCGCTACTGGACAGGGCGACGGATCTACCGTCGAAAAAGGCAGCAAGGGAGACGCTCGGAATTTCAGACGCGGCGCAAGTGCTCGCATTGTTTCCGGGCAGCCGTCAGCAGGAGATCGATCGGCATATCGACGATTTTGTCGAATCGGCCCGGAACACTCAGAAGGCGATCCCCGGTCTCGAGGTAATTGTTAGTGTTGCTCCAACGATCCAGCTCGACCCGGAATGTTGCCCATTTCGGCTCGTCCACTCAGCATCGTTTACGGTTTTGCGCGCCGCGGATGCCGCTCTCTGCAAAAGCGGTACGACGACTCTCGAGGCGGCGATTGCCGATACACCGCTGGTCGTCGCATACCGGACGAGCGAGATATCGTATTTCCTGGCGCGGTTGATGGTCACGATCCCGCACATCGGCCTCGTGAACGTCGTTGCGGGGCGTGAGGTGGCTTTGGAATTCGTGCAAAACGATCTGTCGCCGTCCAAAGTCAGCATCGAGCTCGAGCGGTTGCTCGATACAAGCGATCCCGAGCGCGGACGCGTTCTCGAAGGACTTGCCGAAGTTCGGGGAAAGCTGGGCACTCCTGGAGCCGCGCTCAGAGTCGCCGAAATGGCTAGCTCGCTAGTGACGCGCGTATGACGCGCGATTTTTCCGATCTCCCGTGGAAAAGCAGGCTTTCCGTTCTTGCGGGTGGAGGTGCACTCAAGGCGCTGTCGGCAACATGGCGATATCGGGCGATTAACGACGAGCCCGTAAAGAAGCTTCGCAAATCGAAGACGCCGATTCTCTTTGCATTGTGGCACGGTCAGATGTTGCCGCTGCTCTGGTACCATCGACATCAGGGCGTTGCCGTCGTCGTCAGTGAGCATAGCGACGGCGAGATCATCGCCCGCATTCTCGAGTGGATGGGTTATCGGTTGATTCGCGGTTCGACCTCTCGCGGCGCCGATCGCGCGCTGTTGGGAATTGTAAGAACATTGAAGGACGGGAATGACGTGGCCATTACGCCCGACGGCCCTCGTGGTCCGGCGCGCAAGTTTGCGCCAGGTGCGGTTGTCGCAGCCAATCGGGCAGCTGCGCCAATAATTCCCGCAGTCGCTCACGTTGACAAGGTGTGGACGCTCTCGAGCTGGGATGGATTCCAGATTCCGAGACCATTCGCAAGAATCACGATTGCCTACGGTCCGCCAACGATGGTCGAGGCAGCGACTACCCGAGAAGCCGCTGCACAGGCGCCGTTGTTCGAGAGCATGATGGGAGATGCACTCGAGGTGGCGTGCGCTTCGTAGACCAGATCTGGAACGGCGACGGCACGGCCGAACGGCTCGCCCGAACAGCGCTGCTTCCGCTCGAGATGTTGTATCGCGGAACAGTTGCCATGAGAGGAGAACTCTACGACCGTCATGTGCTCGAAACAGTTCCTTCGAACATACCTGCAATAAGCATCGGCAACCTGACGGTCGGCGGAACGGGCAAGACGCCGATCGCCAGCTGGTTTGCTGGCAGGATTGCCCACGGCGGTGGAAAACCGGCGATAGTGCTCCGCGGTTATGGGGGGGACGAGGTCATGGTCCACCGCACGCTGACGCCCGGAGTCGAAGTAATCGTTGACAGCGACCGGGCGGCAGGAATTCGCCGCGCTGCCGAGAGTGGAGCAACTGCGGCTGTACTTGACGACGCATTTCAGCACAGACGGGCATCGCGCCAGGCAGACGTTGTCGTAGTGAGCGCCGACGCGTGGACGGGAAGGATACGAATGCTTCCTGCGGGTCCGTGGAGAGAGCCGCTGGAATCGATACGACGCGCGTCAATCGCATTGATATCTCGAAAAGTCGCAACCGAGCAGCAGGCGGAGGAAGTCGCGAGTGCAATCGCTCGAGTCGCTCCGAACCTGCATCGAGCGACGGTTCGGCTGAGAATGTCGGAGTGCGTTGCGGTTGGTGATCCGGCAAAGCGCCAGAATGTGAGCACGTTGTCGGGGAAGCGCATTCTGTCGATCAGCGCAATCGGAGATCCAGGAGCATTCAATGATCAGCTTGCTCAGCTCGGTGCCGAGGTCGACAGCATAGTATATGTCGATCATCATCCGTACACGGCTGATGATGTCAAAAAGATCATCGGCCAATCCACGCGGAGTGATCTCATCGTCTGCACGCTCAAGGACGCAGTAAAACTAGGCCCCGTCTGGCCTGCTGCTGCGCCTCCTTTATGGTATGTTTCGCAGTCGCTCGACGTCGAGCATGGACTCTACGCCATCGACGATATTCTGTCGGCGTTTCTCGTTCCCGCATAATCTCAAACATCTCATTCCGGACGTTTTTTCAATCCGGTTTGCAGTCACTTCTTCAATGGCTGAACTCCGCTTACCCACCAACACAATCGTAAAGCCGGACAAGGACACTTTCCTCAACGAGGAGAATCCTTTCGAAGCGATGATGCTTCGCTTCGACCGTGCGGCCGAGCTACTTGATCTGGAGGCTGGACTCTACAAGGTTCTGCGTCACCCCGAAAAGCAGATTATAGTTTCGATCCCGGTTACACGGGATAACGGTGAGGTCGAGGTCTATACCGGCTACCGTGTTCTGTATAACACCTCGCGCGGGCCTGCCAAAGGCGGAATCAGATTCGACACGCAGGTTACCCTCGAGGAAGTGAAGGCACTTGCTGCGTGGATGACATGGAAGTGCGCAGTCGTCAACATTCCGTTCGGTGGAGCGAAGGGAGGAGTGGTCTGCGATCCTCATGAGATGAGTGCAGCAGAGCTGGAGCGTCTGACGCGGCGCTATACAGCTGGCATCATCCAGATTCTTGGGCCCGATTCCGACGTGCCTGCGCCGGACGTCAACACGAACGAGCGCGTGATGGCGTGGATAATGGACACTTACTCCATGCATGTCGGTCACACCGTGACGGCAGTAGTGACTGGAAAGCCTGTTGAAATGGGCGGGTCGCTCGGGAGGCGTGAGGCAACTGGGCGCGGCTGCATGATCGTCACCAGGGAGGCGCTCGAACACCTGGGAATGCAGCTCGAGGGAACGACTGTCGCGGTTCAGGGCTTCGGTAATGTTGGATCAGTTGCAGCTCAGCTCCTCCATCGCGAGGGGTGCAAGATCGTTGCTATTGGTGATCGCCATGTCTCGATTTATGACAAGAACGGCATCGACGTCGATGGTGCGGTAGAGTACGTCAAGAAGCACCGTTCGCTCGATGGCTATCCAATGGGCGAAGTAATCAGCGGCGCGGATCTGCTCACCCTTGACGTGGACGTGCTGCTGCCGGCCGCGCTCGAAAACGTCATCACTACCAAGAATGCAGGGTCGATTCGCGCGCGTATCATTTGCGAGGGCGCCAATGGACCGACGACTGCCGCCGCCGACTCCATCCTTGACGAGAATGGAGTTTTTGTCATTCCGGACATTCTCGCGAATGCTGGTGGCGTGACCGTTTCCTATTTCGAGTGGGTTCAGGATCGCGGCGGGTACTTCTGGACGGAGCAAGTCGTAAACGAACGACTGGGCGAAATCATGGTGAACAGCTTCCAGGATGTTCTGACGCTGTCCAAGCAGCACAAGGTGAACATGCGCACCGCCGCATACATGCTGGCAATCAGCCGGGTTGCAACGGTTCACCGGCTGCGCGGCATTTACGCCTGATGCGCTTGACGGTCGCGGCCGTCGGCAAGCCGCGCAACGGGGCAATCGCGGAGGCGATTCGTGACTACGAAACTCGGGCGGCGCGCTATTGGCCGCTCGAAGTGCATGAAGTCCGCGAGGAGAGAGCAGCGGGTGGAGTCACACCCAGGACTGTCACCGACCGAGAAGGTGAGCGGCTCGCGGAGAAGATTGGCTCGTCCAGGATCGTGGCGTGCGATCCAAACGGCAAATCGCTCAGTTCGGAAAAATTCGCCGATTGGCTCCAACACGAGAGAGAGCTCAACCGCGACACTGCCTTCGTGATCGGCGGTGCATTCGGATTGTCGGAAAGGATATTGCGGAATGCTGCAATGAAAATCTCGCTGGCTCCGTGGACGCTGCCTCACGAACTGGCTCGACTGGTTCTTGCGGAACAACTTTACCGAGCGGGATCGATCGTTCGGGGAGAGCCATACCACAAATGAAGCGCCGACATGTCTGAGTGGTTCGAGTCATGGTTTGGTGAGGAATACGTTGCGCTCTATCCTCATCGCGACGCGGAGGAGGCAGAACACGTTGTTGACTTGATAGAGGCGACAACGACCGTGCCTCGGAATGCTCGCGCGCTCGACCTTGCGTGCGGGGCAGGCCGGCATTCAAAAGTTCTCAGCGAAAAGTGGTGGACGGCAGGTCTGGATTTATCCGAAGTGCTGCTGCGGCTCGCGCATCGCGAACACATGGAAGCATCTTTCGTCCGTGGCGACATGCGGGTGCTGCCGTTCAGGGACGGTGCGTTTCAACTCGTCGTCAACCTTTTCACGAGCTTCGGCTATTTCTCAGACGATGCCAGTCATCTCCGCGTGGTAAAAGAAGTTGCGCGCGTCACTTCGCATGGAGGAACGTTCGTTCTGGACTTTCTAAACACTACCCATCTTCGCGATACGCTGGTGCCGTACGACGAGCGGGCGATCGGAGACAGAATCGTCGAGCAGCGGCGCTCGATCTCGGACGATGGAAGGTTCGTCATTAAACACATCTGCGTTCGTGGCACGAACAAGGAGTACGTCGAGCGTGTGCGCCTGTTCGAAGCCGGCGACCTGACACACATGCTGACAATGGCCGGATTTGCTGTGAAGAGCTCGTTCGGAAACTACGATGTCACGCCACTCACTCACGACTCGCCGCGCGTGATTCTTTTCGGTACGAGGTCCTGACATTGCGCGTCATCAGCACTCCGATCGTTGGAACGGGCCTGACACGAATTGGGGTCGACAAGGCTGGGGCGTCGCCGTGGTTTGAGCCCATTCCTGCTGACGCATCCGCATGGAAACGCCGAGCCGAATTGATTCGTTCGTCGCTCGTCACCAAGAACTGGCTTGCGACACTCGCGCCCGGATTCAACGCAACTGGTGCGGCAGCGGAACGATTACAGCGTGCCGCCGACCGCGGCTTCGTCGTTACAGCGGGTCAGCAGCCTGGGTTGTTTGGTGGTCCGTTGTATACCTGGTGGAAGGCTCTCAGCGCGCTCTCACTGGCGAATCGGCTCGAATCTGAAACCGGCTTGCCAGTGGCACCCGTCTTCTGGGCGGCGACTGACGATTCCGATTACGCTGAAGCCGCCGGAACGGTCGTCGCGACTAACACCGGTTCGTCCCGATTGTCTCTGCCAGCGTTGGACGGTTCCGGCCGAGCCCTTGCCGATGTCCCGCTTGGCGACGTCTCGGCGCTGCTTGACTTGCTCGTCGCCGCGAGTGGCTCCGCACCGAATGCGGCGGCGCTCAAGCTCGTGAAGCAGGCGTACTCTCCAGACCACACGGTCGGAAGCGCCTACGTCGATCTCCTCCGTAGCATCCTCGAGCCACTCGGCATCTCGGTTCTCGATGCGGCGCATCCGTCAGTGCGCGCCGCAGCGTTTCCAGTTCTCAAGCTCGCGCTAACCAAGTCTCAGGCAATCGAGGATTCACTGATTGCCCGATCGGCCGAGTTGAAGGAAAAGAATCTTTCGCCGCAGGTGAAAATCGTCAAAGCGCGCTCGCTGGTGTTCGAAGCCGCCGACGGCGAGCGCGACAGGGTGAGAATCAAGGACGTTGCGAATGTAGTAGCCCGCGCGAAAAATGGAGACCTGGGGCCGAACGTTCTTCTGCGCCCAATCGTTGAACGCTCGATCCTGCCGACAGTTGCTTACATCGGGGGACCGGCGGAAGTTGCGTATTTTGCCCAGGTCACGGCGGTCGCGGACGCGATGAAATCGCCGCGCCCCGTTATCGTCCCACGTTGGTCAGGGATGATTGTGGAATCTCGGATCCAGGGAATTCTCGACCGATACAGTCTGAGCGTCGAAGATTTTCGCGACCCCCATGCACCCGAGACTCGGATGGCGCGAGAATCGCTTCCTCCGGGCCTGATGAACCGCTTTACTGAATTGAGAGCTTCGATCGAATCGTCGGTGGCATCGCTTTCGGCTGCTGATCAAGCCGGAATTGTCCCATCGGCTGTCATCGACGGGCTCAAGCGAAATATTGCGCACAGAGTCGACCGTCTCGAACGGCGCTACATCGCCGCTGTCAAGCGAAGCGGAAACGAAACACTTCGCGAAATAGCCATCGCTCGTGGAGCACTGTTTCCGGACGGCGCTCCACAGGAACGGGCTCTCAATTTCATTCCGTTTCTCGCGAGATTCGGCGACGAGATCGTGGATTCAGTGACCGCAGAAATCGATAAGCACTTCGCGTCCATCTAGTGACGACTGATCGAAGCAGGAGCGCCGCCTTCCTGGTTGGCGCCGGGATTTTCCTTACCAGAATCTCAGGTCTCGTCAGACAGAAGGTCTTCGCGCACTACTTCGGCCTGTCGTTCGCGGCCGACGCTTTCAACGCGGCGTTTCGCATTCCGAACATGCTTCAGAACCTGTTCGGAGAAGGAGTGTTGTCGGCGTCGTTCATTCCCGAATACGCTGGCCTGTTGTCGCGAAAAAACGAGGAAGATGCCACGCGTCTCGCCGGCGCGGTGATTGGCGCTCTCACTCTCGTTGCTGCCGTTCTTGTTCTGGCTGGAATTCTTCTGGCGCCGTACATGGTTGCGACAATCGCACCCGGCTTTACGGGAGAAAAACGCGAGCTGACTGTCCGCCTCACTCAGATTCTTTTTCCCGGCGCAGCCCTGTTGGTGTTTTCCGCCTGGTGTCTCGGGATACTTAACAGCCACCGAAAGTTCTTTGTCAGCTACACCGCCGGCGTGGTCTGGAACGTTGCGATGGTCGGGGCGCTGCTCGGGTTCGGATTCGGGACGCCGCTGCCGCGACTGGCCGTGATCATCGCGTGGGCCTCGGTGATTGGCAGCGCGCTCCAGTTCGCGGTCCAGCTTCCAATGGTTTGCCGGCTCGTCCCGGGATTGCGGCCATTGCTCGACTTCAAGTCGCCGAGCTCGCGCAGTGTTTTCAGCAACTTCATTCCGGCGTTCATCGGACGCGGCGTCGTGCAGATCAGTGCGTTCATCGACGCGTTCATCGCAAGCTGGCTTCCGAACGGATCTGTCGCTGCGCTGGCTAGCTCCCAAACACTTTACACGCTGCCCGTAAGTCTCTTCGGCATGGCTGTTTCGGCGGCCGAGCTTCCAGTGATGTCGAGTGCGGTGGGAACGCCCGAGGAAGTCGCGAGCTATCTGCGCGGGCGACTCGATGGGGGTCTCGAGCGAATCGCCTTTTTCATCATTCCGTCCGCCGTCGCGTTTCTGGCGCTGGGCGACGTCCTTGCCGCGATTCTGTTCGAGTCTGGACGCTTCACGAAACACGATAGCGTGTGGGTGTGGCAGGTCCT
>JBDUEH010000019.1:0-12969 GCA_040002555.1 Gemmatimonadales bacterium
CGTCCGAGCAATGGCAGACGGTGGATGAATTCTTCGAGTCGCAGATCTTTCCGGTGCTCACGCCACTCGCCGTCGATCCCAGTCATCCATTTCCGTACATCTCCAATCTCTCGCTGTCGCTCGCCGTGCGCCTCCGAAACCCTGAGACGGGAATCGAGGAGTTCGCGAGAGTAAAAGTCCCCAAAAGCATTCCTCGCTGGGTGCCGACCGGCGTACCAAACAATTTCATCCCGCTCGAGCGGGTGATATCCGCAAATCTTTCGGCGCTGTTTCCGGGAATGGAGGTTGCCGGTTCGAATGTGTTCCGAGTGACCCGCTATTCAGATTTAGAGTTGTCACACGCAGAAGAGCCCGAAGACTTGATGGCGCTGATCGAGGAACAGGTTTTTCAGCGCCGTTTCGCCGAGGTTGTGCGCGTCGAGATCGAGACGGGAACGCCGCCGGAGCTTCAAACGTTGCTGCTCGACGAGCTGCGCGAGGATCAGGCGACCGATCTTCCATCACTGCCAGACATCGAGCTCGTTGAAACCGGACCGCTGCTCGAGCTTGGCGACCTGATGAGTCTTGCGATGATCGATCTGCCAGAGCTGCGTGACGCGCCTTATCTCCCGGCGATTCCGCGCGAGCTCAAGGATACGTCACGCTCGATTTTCGACGTGATAAAGGAACGCGACATACTCGTTCACCATCCCTTCGATTCGTTTGCCGCGTCCGTTGAACAGTTCATAACGGCAGCCGCGCTCGATGACACGGTGTTGGCAATCAAGATGACCCTCTACCGGACAACTGGCGACACGGCGATCGTTCGCGCGCTGACACAGGCCGCCGAGCGCGGCAAACAGGTTGTCGTTCTGATTGAGCTCCAGGCGCGCTTCGATGAAGCAAATAACATCACGTTTGCGCGGACGCTCGAGAGTTTCGGAGTTCACGTCGCGTACGGACTTGCCGGTCTCAAGACGCATACAAAGACTACGCTCGTGGTTCGCCGCGAAGGCGACGGCATCAGGCGCTATGCGCACATCGGCTCGGGAAACTACAACTCGAAAACAGCGCGCATCTACACGGACATCGGATTGTTCACGAGCAGCCCGTCGATGGGTGCTGACCTGAGCGACCTGTTTAATGCACTTACCGGATTTTCTCGGCAGCGTTTGTACCGAAAACTTCTCGTCGCCCCCGGCGACATGCGTCAACGTTTTCGCGAGCTGATCGATCGCGAGACGGCGCACGCAAAGGAAGGGAAGGGCGGGCGCATTATCGCAAAGATGAATGCTCTCGTTGACGGTGACACCATTGAGGCGTTGTACCAGGCGTCTCAGGCAGGGGTGGAGATCGATCTCATCGTTCGAGGCATTTGCTGTCTCCGCCCGGGAGTTCCAGGCGTCAGTGACCGGATTCGAGTGATCAGCATCATCGGCCGCTTCCTGGAACACTCGCGAGTCTTTTACTTCGGGAACGCTGGCGAAGAGGAATTCTATTTCGGGTCGGCCGACTGGATGCCTCGCAACTTCGACCGGCGTGTCGAAGCTGTCGCTCCAATCGATGACAAGTCACAGCACCCGCGCCTTCACGCCTTGCTCAAGACGCATCTTACCGACAACCGTCAGGCGTGGGAGTTGGAGTCGGACGGATCCTATCTGCAGCGCGTTCCCGGAAATGGGGAAGAGGTGAGAGCGACTCACGAGATCCTTCTCCGTGACAGCTGGGGGCAACTTGGGACTGATCAGTCGGCATCGCTCGCGAACAGCAGCAGCGACGAGCGAGCGACCAGGAGTTAGTCGACCGGCGTCCCGTCGTCTTCGTGCGTGAAGGTCTCACCGCCCGGCGCGACTATCTCTACCGGAACGCCGGCGTAGTCCGCAAGCATTCGTGACTTCTTGCTCGCGCCCCACAGCTCCAGACGAACGCTCGGCGCCTTTGGCGATGGCACAGCGGTCAACCTGATCGCCCGATCGAGCCAGCGCACACGGATATCGTCAACAGCACCGGCGTGTCCGCGGTCAAATCCGTCGGCAACGCGAAGCAGGGCAGCGAGACGGTAGATTCGCTTCCGTGATGCAGGGCTCAGCGGACCGAAATTGGCATGGGTCCGCTTCGGCTCTGCTCCGCGATGGTACCGCGCGACGTTCGCGATGACGACCTGCTCGACCGGCGTCATTCCAAGAAGTTCGGCGTGGGAAATCAGGTGATACGAATGCTTGTGATGCTTGTCGTAGTTGATGTGGTATCCGATGTCATGCAACAGCGCCGCGTCGGCTAGAAGCTGACGCTCGTCCTGCGCGCATCCGAGTCGCGCGCCAATTGAATCGAAAAGGCGGAGGGCAAGTTTCTGCACGTGACGCGCGTGTGGTTCCTCGAATTGCGTGCGCTCGGCCAGTGCGCGAACCGACCGCTCGCGCGCTTCGCCGGGATCAGCAGGCCTTGGAGTCACATGCGCCAGCTCCAGGAGAATCCCTTCGCGAATTCCGTAACCGGAGACGACGATCTCCTTTGCGTCGAATCTCGCGAGAACTTCAGCGACTGCTGCGAGACCGGCTGTAATGATGTCGGCGCGCCCGGAATTCAGTCCCGGCATTGCCAGTCGTTCTTCGGGGGAGAATGCAGCCAGCGTATCGACGATGTGTTCGAGCTCAACGCGCGCAACGCGCGTTCCGTGCACTGTTCGCGCGGTCTGGACACCATGCCGCGCCAGCACGATGCCGCCGAGGTTCGTGAACGTGCCGCCTGAGCCAATGAGCTGAGCGCCTGTCCAATCCTTCCCTGGCAACGCCTCTTTCAACTTTTTCCGAACCGCGCGGCGAAGTTTCCGCAGCGCCGCGGGAGTGATCCCTTTAGAAAAGTATTTTTCCGTCAGCCTGATGGCGCCGAACGGCAGGGACGCGAGACGCTCGACAAGTCCGTCGGCGCTCAATGCCAACTCGAGCGAGCCGCCGCCGATGTCAACTACAACTGCGCGTCCAGAACCCAAGTCGAAATGAGCGAGCGCACTTAAGAAGCTGAGCCTCGCTTCATCCTCGCCATCCAGAATGCTGACGCGCAATCCAGCTTCCTTCCGAACCAGCGCGAGCCACTCGGCTCCGTTCGAAGCTTCACGAACGGCGCTGGTTGCAACGACACGCCGTCGCTTGGCGCCAAGTTGTTTCCCGAGGGCGGACATTCTTTTCAATGCCGCCAGCGCGGCTGCCATCGAGGGCGTACTAAGGCGACCTGTCTCCTGAATGCCTGCGCCAAGCCGCGGCGCTGCCTTCATTTCATCCACAACCCGAATCGCGCCTGTCGGGGAAACATCGGCCACGATTTGACGAATCGAGTTGGAACCGATGTCGATCGCGGCGATACGAACGTCGCCTTTCGACGCGCTCGCGCGGTGGCGCGCGCGCGGGTGTGAGTCCTCGGCTGACGGTTTGGTTCGGGTAGTCATTCCAGCCGGAAGATAACGCCTGCGCAGATACCAGGCGCTCGGCTGAGGCGTACTGCTACGCGGTCAGGTGTTGCGGAGTCAGTGGTCTGTTGAACGCCGCTGACGGGTGAAAATGGGGGATCACCTTGAAAGGACCTTCCGAATTGTTGCGAACGTTCGGCCGGACAGCGCCTTTGCATCCGGGTCGGACTGGAAGAGGGTGTGGCGAATTTCCATCCGGATATTTGTGTCGTCTAATCCCGCTTCCTTTACCCTCACCCTTATTGAACCGAGATCACCCGCCTTGTCGGCCGGGTGCGACAACTGCCAACACATCTCTCAGACTCATTATCGACTCCTGTCTAAAATTCGTTGGCGAAACTCACGAGCTTGAACTGCCCGTCCCGTTCGATGATCGATCCGAAGAGCCGGCGAGCTCGAACTTTCTCTCCGGGTTCTCCGACCTTCACGGTGCAGTTGGTCCAAATCATGTTGCGACCCTGACGATCGGATTGTTTCGAGCAAGTGTATCCGGCGTAGGCCAGCTTTTCCCCAGCCAAACGACGGACAAGCCTGGTGAAGCCGGACGCAGACGGGTTTTCGATTTGATTCCAGACGAGCGCAGGCGCCTGCGTGTATGGGGGCCGCGTGTACGGAGACTCGGGGTAAACCAGCCAGGCGAATTCACCGGCGTTTAAAACCATCGCCTTCAGCGCTGCGCTATCCGACGCCTGAAGCGAACTGAGGAAGTTGCGCACCAGCGAATCGCGTGATGACGCGCCGCCCTTCAGCGACGAAATAGTTTCTCCGCCGATACGCATCCTGAAGCGTCGCAACTCCTCCTCTACTGGCAGAATCGAATCCACCACGTATCCCGGAAGTGTGCGATTGATCGAATCCTGGCGGTCTCTGGCAATCGAATCCGTTACCGCCGGATTCGTCGCGCCAGAATCCGCGGGCTCTTGATTGTTGCACCCGACGAATAGCGAAAAGGCGAAACTCAAAATAAGCGGGCGAAGCACGAGCGCCGGCTTTGAAATCCTCAAATCGGCATTCTGCCCCAATACAACGAAATCCGGCGGATTGCTCCGCCGGACATCGTTGTATCGTTTAGAAATCAATTTCTTACGTATGTAGTCCAGCCTGCCCACCATTTCGTACCTGCTGGCGCTGCGGCTCCGAGGTACGCGGTACCTGTAACAACCGTACCAGCCTTCGTAGCGATCTTGCCTGGGAACGTCGCCAGTCCGCCGGTTGCGATCGCCGCGCTTGCGGCCGGCGTCCAGTCAAACGACGCGACTCCCGTAGGCGCTGCACCCTGCGCTGGCAACGTAGTGAACAGCGACGCAGTCGTTGCGCCACTACTGGTCAGGCTATTTCCAGCGAGGTCGAGAGAGTTCTGAACGGTGCTGCCGCCTCCGGCCTGGAAGACCAAGCCGCCAACGTCTGCAAAGAAATTGTTCCTGATGACGAGATCGGAAGTCGCAGGATCTGGAATCGCTGCGGATCCGCCCCTGACGTAAGTCTCTTGGTCACGAAGTGAAATTCCACCGCGCGGCCACCGGCCAAGAACGCCGTTTACGTAATATCCGCCTGAGCCGCGCCTGATCATCATACCGAATCCGCCACCTGATCCCACGCATGCAACGTCCCCACATCCGATGAGTGTGAAGTTGGAAACGAGGGGAACTGTGAATGGCGCCTGATTGAAGCCGTTGACGCATCCCGATCCGTTGCAGCCATCATTCTCGATGCCTTCGATGTCGCTCGCGAGAAATCCGGCTCCGGTTCGTGGAGTAAGCTGCACGGAGTTATAGCCAATCAGGAACGACATGCGGCCGACCCAGCCCTCGGACATGTCGTACATGTCGTCGCCCGTTTCGTAGGCTACGAGGTGATCTAGATCGAAGCCACCGCCAAAGAATTCATACGAATCATCGAGACCGGCCATTGCCTGAAGGAAAGATGCCCGTGTACCTGATCCAACCGCTGCGAAGGTAAAGGAGTTGAGCTCGTTGTTGAGCGACGGGGCAAATCCCGCGAATTGTACACGGACGTAGGATAGAGTACCCGAGTTATCCGTCGCTACTGTTCCGCCGGAGTAGAGCACCTGATAGTTCTTGCCACCGACGACTGCCGTACCGTCAGTGCCCGAGCCCTCGATTTCGACGCTTCCACTGCGGTTGTTGATAGCGTTGCCCACCATGATCAGTCCGCCCCAGTCCCCAGGCTGGCGTGATCCGGCAGCGCGCGAGGACGTGAACACAATGGGAGCATCCGCGGTTCCAACGGCCTGGATCTTCGCACCGCGCAGAATCCAGAGTGAAGAGCCGAGTGTGTTGAAATCGCCCATGATTTTGGTGCCGGGCTGAATCGTGAGCGTGGCACCGTTGGCGACGTGAATGAAGCCTTTGAGCGTGTAGGCCGTATCGGCGAAGAAAGTGCGATTAGCGGTGATGTCAGTCGCTACATCTGCGGCGGCATTTCCGAAATCGAGGGTTGTCGCAGACGATTCACCAGACGCGGTGCTTTTCAACCCGCCCTTGTTGGTGATCACATGGTATCGGTAAAGCGTATTCACCTTCAGGTTGGTGTCGGTGTAGCTGACCTGACCCGGAGTTGTCGGCGCGGGGATGCTAGTTACAGCCGCGAATGCTCCCGCCGCCCCCTCTGCTCTCTCGATATCGTAGCTGGCGTCGCCTGCAACGCTATTGAACGTCAGTTGAACTGAAGAACTGCTTTTGGGAGTAGAGCTGAGGCCGAGAATTGGGTTTGGCGCTGACGGCCCGGTGCTATCACTTGTGCAGCCGGCGACGATGAGAGCGAATACAGCGATCGCAGTCGAAACCTTTCGGCGTTGGAATAACATTCTTTGTCCTCTGGACGTGGAGGGGCAGGGGAAAGCAAAAGAGGTGGCGGAATCTTTTTCCGCCACCTCAAATGAAATTCACGCTTATGGTGATTCTGTCTCACTTACGTCACGATGGAGTCACGACGTTCAGTGCGACGCCAGTCGCTTTTACGGCCGGACCTGGAACCCGAGTTGGAAAGTGCGACCGGTGTGGTAGAGTTCGCGAGTTGCCGTTCCCTGGATCGTGTTGTAAGGGGAATCAAAGAGATTCTTGGCATCGAGTCTGGCAACGAGGTTCTGGAGGAGCGCCAGGCGGAGCGAGAAGTCGCCAACATTGCGAGCCTTCTCGATGACGTCCGGAAGCGGTGAGTCACCAGCAGCCTGGATGCGGTCGCCGACTCTGTTGAACAGAAGCGTTGCCGAAGATGCGCCGCCTGGCGACGACCATGAGAGTCCGAGGTTGACTACATACGGTGCCTGACCGACCATCCGTCTGCTCAAGTTCGTTGCGCTTGCCTGCGTGTCCTTGAAGAGGTGAATCGTGCTCTGCATCGCGGTGACGTTGCTGAACACCGTAAATGGCGCGAAGGCATCGCCGACAAACGACAGGTCCTTTCTCATCTCGAGCTCGACACCATAGTTGTCGGCGCTTTCCGCGTTGGTGAAGAACACAGTCCGCGTTCCTGAACCGGCTGCGCGGTAAACGCGCTCGATGGGAAGCTTGAACTTCTTACCAAATACCGCGGCGCTCAGGACCTCACCACTGTTCGGATACCATTCCCACCGCAAGTCGGCATTGGTGACGTTCGTGCGCGACAGGTTCTCATTTCCCTGCGTGTCGTCGCCATTAAGTACGTCGCGGCTCTTGATTGGCGACAGCTCCCTGTACTCAGGCCGAGCCAGAGTCTTTGATAGCGACAGGCGGAGCTGCTGGTTGTCCGTCATACTGAAATTGAATGCAAGAGAAGGCAGGAGGTCGTTCCATACTTTCTTCGTCGAGACGGGCGAGCCGAGCGTGGAGAGAGCATCGACGTCGAGGTGATCGCTCTCATACCGCGCACCGCCGATGAGACGCAGCCTGCTCGAGATCTGAAGCTCGGTCATCGCAAAACCGGCAGACAATCTGTCGCGCGCCGTGTATGATCCGCCCTGAGCAAGAGGACCGATATCGAAGACAGTGCTGCTCGCGAGCCGGCCGTCAAAAATCTCTTCCGGCGGCAATTCGCGAATCGCGTTCGAAATTCCGTTCGCGCTGATGGCGTAGGCGCGAGTATCTGCGTCACGATCAGTTCCGCGGATCAGTGATCCGATCTTGATCGAGTTGCGTGCGCGTTCGCCGAAGGTCAGCTGATAGCCGGCACTTCCTTCCTTCGACCGTTCGTTGAGATCAGAAAATGTTCTGGTCGCTCCGCCGTTACCGGAGTTCTGCCAACGCAGGACATCCGGCCCCGTTGGTGTGTCGCGTTCGATTGCCTGAACGAATTCGGAACGGTCCGGCTCGAACCTGCGAACGCCGCTAGCCGTTCCAGACCATTCGATGCGCTGGCTCGTTCCAAGCTGATGCTCGCCGGCGAGCTGGAGCGAACGAATGCCACGCTCCACGTACTGCATGCGAGTAATTCTTGCGCGGATGCCTTCGTTTTCAAACGACCCGTTTTCGACCACCGCTGAATTATCCGCTGTTCGATTGTAGATCGCGTTCATCGAAATCCGCGATGCGTCGCCGAGCATTGTGCTCAGGTTAGCGAGTCCGCCCCAAAGAACGCCCTGATTCGCCCGCTCGCCGACAAACCTGTCGATCTCGCGCGTTTCGCCCGGAATGTTGCCACGGTCGGCAAGCGCGCGAATCTCGTTGTCACGGAATTCAGTGCTCGATGAGAAAGAGCCGGAGAACAGGTAGCCCAGCTGGTGTCCGAACAGCAAAGGCTCGTTCCCTCCAAACGATGCGGACGATGAAACGTTTGGGCTGGCGGTACTTCTTCCCGGCACCCATGCGTTGCGGAACTGACCGACGAGAAGATTCTTGTCGCCCTGATTCAGTGTCAGGCCCTGGAAGTTTCCGATCGACCGCACGAGCGACGGCAACTCTCTTCCATTATTGACGATTCCCAGTCTTTCTCCCCCGACCGAACCCGGCTCGATAATGCTCGCTCCGGTCGCTCCTGACTCGTATCCCGTTCCAATCTGAAACGACCAGTTTTTGTGAGCCGGGAATTCACGCGTCTTGATGTTCACGAGGGCGCCAGAAAAGTCGCCCTGAAGGTCGGGCGTGAAAGTCTTCGTTGTCGTGACCGACTGCAGTAGACCGGCTGGAAACATGTCGAGTGGAACAACCCGCTTTTCCGGCTCGGGGCTCGGAATTCGCGCGCCGTTCATCGAGCTTGTGGTGTAGCGCTCACCCAATCCGCGGACGAATACGTACTTACCGTCCTGAACTGTTACGCCGCTCACACGCTGAACCGCCTGCGATGCGGTCGCGTCCGGGCTCTTTGCGATCTGTTCGGCGGTGACGGAATTGACAACGCCGACGGCCGAACGCTGAATGTCGAGCGCTTCATTGACCGTTCCGCGCTCTGACGAAGCGTTAACGACTTGCGTCGAAAGCTGCACGGACGCGGCTGTGAGGGAGATGCTCTGTTCAACTGTCTTGCCGGTTTTCACAACGACGCCCGTGACCTGCTTCGGCGCGAACCCAATCCTTCTCGCGGAGACCGACACAGTTCCAGCAGGAACGTTGCTTATGCTAAAGAGGCCGTCGACGCCAGACATCGCGCCAACTGTGGTGCCGATTACTTGAAGCCCAACATTTGGAAGCCCTTTTCCAGTAGCGGCGTCAACGACCTGACCGGTAATGCGGCCCGTCTCGGCCTGCTGAGCAGAAAGAGCGAATGGGAGAAGAGAAATTAGTGCGAAGGCGCGAAGCATCGAGTGTCGCATGTGCGCTTGTCATTGTCCGAGGGTAATTACAATCGGATGAGCGCCAGGCCGAAAACCCTGCCGCTCGGCATGCGCTAACGTTCCCTCGGGTCAGTCTCGGTTCTGCGACGAAATCGCAACGACCGTGTAACTACCGCGTCAATAAGCCGTTACAGTTATCAAAATTCCGAGATTAATCACGCCGCGCAAAAGCCTACTACTGCGGATTAGTCCTCGAAGTGGTGCTTGATCTGCTTGCCCTCTGCGAGATAGACGGCGTCTTCCCCGATATTCGTGGCGAGGTCAGCAACTCGCTCGAGATTCCGGCTGACGAGAAGCAGCTCCAGCGACGGCGTGATATTCCGCGCGCTCTCCATCATATGCGTGAGCAGACTCCGGAAGACGGAATCGTGAAGCGCATCGACCGCGTCGTCAGCTTTGCAGACCTCGCGACCGAGCGATCCGTCGGCACGAATGAAAGCGTCAACGGCCTGGCTCAGCATCAGTCGCGAGCGACGCGCCATGTCTTCGATTTCCGGAGCGGGAGTCAGTCTGCCTCCGTAGTCCACGAGCCTCACCGCCGACTGGGCGATGTTCACCGCATGGTCTCCAGCCCGCTCGAGATCGCTTGAAACCTTGATTGCCCCGACCAGGAAGCGGAGATCGCGAGCCAGTGGCTGCTGTAACGCAAGAAGCTTTATCGCCCGCTGCTCGATCTCGACCTCGAGGTCGTTGACTCGCTTATCGCCCGCTATCACTTCCTCTGCGGCGGCACGATCATGCTCAAGAAGGGCTTTGATCGACAGATCGATGAGGTTCTGAGATACCGCGGCCATGTCGAGAAGTGCCTGCTTTAGCTGTGTCAGGTCTTCATGAAAATGCCGGTGGCCGGCGCTCTGCTGCGGAGCTGTCATCCGAATCTCCCCGTGATGTACGCTTCCGTGCGCTCTTCGCGCGGCCGCGTGAAAATGACCTCGGTCGGCCCGCTTTCGACGAGACGCCCGAGATAGAAGAATGCCGTGTTGTCCGACAATCTTCCCGCCTGCTGAAGATTGTGAGTGACGATCAAGATTGAGAGCTGAGACTTGAGCTCGAACAGGAGCTCCTCGATCCGCTGAGTTGCACCTGGATCGAGTGCACTCGCCGGCTCGTCGAGGAGAAGAATCTCCGGCTCGTTCGCGAGTGCGCGAGCAATGCACAACCTCTGCTGCTGGCCGCCCGACAGGCCAAGGGCGTTTGACTTTAAACGATCCTTCACCTCGTCCCAGAGGGCTGCTCGCCGAAGCGACAACTCGACCAGCTTGTCGAGGTCCCATTTCGACGGCGCGCGGTTGATTCGCGGTCCGTATGCGACGTTGTCGTAGATCGATTTCGGAAACGGATTGGAGCGCTGGAAGACCATCCCGATTTTCGATCTCAATTCAACAACGTCCGTGGCGGGTCCGTATACGTTTTCTCCGTAAAGCAGTATGTCCCCTTCGTGTCGAACACCGGGAACCGTCTCATTCATCCGATTGATGGATCGAAGGAAGGTTGACTTGCCGCATCCCGACGGGCCGATCAGCGCGGTAATTGCCTTCGGTGCAACAGCAAGGTCGATCTCATGAAGCGCCTGCGTTTCACCGTACCAGAACGAAAATCGCTTCGCTTCGACGGCAGAGGTCAACGACTCTGTCGAAAGCTCAGGTACGGACTCGCGGCTTACGCTGGCGGTCATCCAAACCTGCCCGTGACATATGCTTCGGTTCGCGAATCTCTCGGATTGGTGAACAGCGTGTTCGTGTTCGCGACCTCGACCAGCTCTCCTTCGAGCATGAAAGCCGTTCGGTCAGACACCCGGGCGGCTTGCTGCATGTTATGAGTCACGATTACGACGCAGATTGTCTTTCTGAGCTCGTACAAAAGCTCTTCGACTGTTTGAGTGCTTTTTGGATCGAGGGATGCAGTCGGTTCATCGAGCAGCAGTACACGCGGCTTGGTCGCGAGCGCGCGGGCGATGCACAGTCGCTGCTGTTGTCCCCCCGACAATGCCGTCGCGCTTTCCTTGAGCCTATCCCTGACTTCGTCCCAGAGCCCAGCCCGCTTCAACGAGTCCTCGACGACAACCTCAGCTTCCGCGCGCGAGGGACCTCCTCGCCCGAGAATGCGCAGTCCCGCGATGACGTTGTCCCTGATGGACATTGTCGGAAACGGAGTTGGCCTCTGAAAGACCATTCCGATTTGACGCCGAACCGAAATCGCATCGAGATCACTCTTGTAGATGCTGACGCCGTCAAGCAGTGCGTCACCTTCCACACCTGCTGTCGGAACGGTCTCATGCATTCTGTTCAGACATCTCAGAAGTGTCGATTTGCCACAGCCCGATGGCCCAATGACCGCGGTAACAGCGCACGCGTTGAATTCTGCTGACACGTTTCTGACCGCGCGGAAGTCGCCGAAGTACGCGTTGATCCGTCGCGTCCTGAGAAGCGGATCCTTTGACAGATCGGACACGTCAGTCAGAAGATGACTTGAAGCGCGATCTGGTCGCGAATCGTGCCAGAAAACTGATGATGAGGACCACGAGAATCAGAACCAGCGCTCCTGCCCATGCCTGACCGTGCGCAGTCTCGTAGGGGCTGATTGCGTAGCTGAAAATCTGAAGGGGAAGTGCCGCAATCGGCTGGCTCAATGAGGTAGACCAGAACTGATTCCCGAGTGCCGTAAACAGCAGAGGAGCGGTTTCTCCGGAAATTCGCGCGACGGCTACCAATGCGCCCGTAACGATTCCTGGAAGAGCCGTACGAAGAACGATCGTCAGCGAAGTCCGCCACCGCGTATATCCAAGGGCGAGGGCCGCCTCTCTCAACGAAACCGGGACGAGGTGAATCATTTCTTCTGTCGTTCTTGTCACGAGCGGAATCATCATGGCGCCCAGAGCTATTCCTCCAGCGAGCGCCGAAAAATGACCGATGGGCCTGACGAGAAATTCCCATGCGAAGATCCCCATCACGATGGATGGAAGCCCGTTTAGTACGTCCGAAAGAAACCGCACGGCCGTTGCGAAAGGAGTTCCTCTTCGCTCGGCCAGGAATAACCCGGCGCCGATGCCGATTGGAAGTCCAATCGATGACGCAACCGAGATAAGAATCAGCGTCCCAACGATTGCGTTGCCCATCCCGCCGCCGGGTTCGCCAATCGGCTTCGGCATCTGTGTGAAGAAACCCGGGCGGATGAATTGCGAACCTTCCCGCAGCAGATGAATGAGGATGAGCAGCAGCGGTAGTGTCGCAATTGTTGCTGCCGAATACATGAACCCGAGCATCACTCGACTCTTCAAGTGCCGTGCGCGCCGGTTCATCGCGATCCCCGCGTCACTCGCCACACGAGCCATCTGGCAATCGCATTGACGATCAGCGTGACGACGAACAGAACTGCGCCGACCGCCATCAATGCCGAGAGGTGAAGATCGCTTGTCGCTTCGCTGAACTCGTTGGCGATCAGCGACGCCATTGTGTAACCTGGCGCGAACAGCGAGGCAGAAATCTCGGGGCGGTTTCCGATGAGCATGGTGACCGCCATCGTTTCGCCAAGCGCGCGCCCCAACCCGAGAATTATTCCGCCGATTATTCCAGACCGCGCGTAGGGTAGAACTGCGTCGCGAATCATTTCCCATCGCGTCGCACCAAGGGCCAGCGCCGCGTCGCGCTGCGACCGCGGAACGGCGAGCAGTACCTCGCGAGTGACGGCCGATATGTACGGTAGAATCATGATCGCCAGAATAATTCCGGCGGCGAGCATGCTGTATCCGTAATTCGGTCCG
>JBDUEH010000020.1:0-12856 GCA_040002555.1 Gemmatimonadales bacterium
ATCATTCTAAAGCTCCATGCCGACGGTCCGCCCGCAAGAGTGACATGTTACCCCGAGTGATGGACGCGTGAGTGATTGGCCGCGTTGGGTAGCGATGTTTTTCGCTGCCGAATTGAGGACGTCGTTGGCACATTCGCCGGCTTACTTCGATGCACCCACGCGTGCGCGAATTCCTTTTCCGGGTGCGACGGTTGTGTCGACGACGCCTGCACTCACGACCGGGACGCCGTTGACGATCACGTAGGGGATGCCCGCTGAGGTTACAAACGGGTCTTTGAACGTTGACCGGTCGGCGACTGTGGCCGGATCAAAGATGGTAATGTCCGCATCGGCGCCGACGCGAATTCTGCCTTTGTTTCTCATTGCCGTTGCGCGGTTCTCGAGCCGTTGCGCTGGCATCAGCGTCATTTTTCGCAGTGCCTCCATCAACGTGAGAATCTTCTCCTCGCGAACATATTTTCCCAGTACTCTAGCGTACGTCCCGGCGATTCGCGGATGCGCGGCATTGTTGGCGCCGGTTCCGCCGTCGCTGGCGATCATCGTCAAAGGACTGGTTAATGCTGGGCGCAGTTTCTCCTCCGTGTTGCCTTCGATTAGCACCAGTCCGCCCATTGCGCGGTATTTCTCAAAGCTGGCGCGGGTAAGGCGTTCGCCGGTCGGCGGCCAGATGAAGCGATTGAAGCGCTCGGCGGACCACGTCTTCCAGTTGTCGAATCCGGCAGACTGGATCTCCGTCGCCGCAGTGATGTAAGGGTACGTTTCGGTCGTAACGTCGAGGCCGCGCGAGCGGGCTGCCTGAATAATCTCGAATAACTTCGGCGCATCGCCACCAAAGCTGCTGTTGGCATGTACGATGTGAAGTGGAGCACCTGTAATCACAACGCCGAGTATCAGCTCTGCTGTTTCCATCCAGTGATGCGGTGGCTCCGTATTGCGCACATGGACGTGCACGGACGCCCCTGGAAATTCGGCGGCCACCCTGAATATTTCGAGGATTTCGAGTGGTCTCGCGCCTGGCGTGTATTCAATCGCGACGCCGATGCCAAGGGCTCCTCGCTCCAAGCCCCGTCGCAGGCCCTCGGCGATTTCCTTTAGCTGTTCGGGTGTTGCAGCACGTGTAGTGCTTTCTCCGGATGGCAAATCGTTAAGGGGAGCGGCACCAGTGAGCACCTTGGTGCGAATGCCAGGATGCCCAATCGCGGCTCCAAAATTGATCGCCGACTTTCCTTCTCCGATCGCATACCATTCGTCGATATCGGAAACGCCAAGCTCCATTTCGAACGCAGACGTGACGCCATCTGCAACCTTCAACCGCAGGATGCCGGGAGAGAGGTCGTGCTGATGGAGGTCGATGAACCCGGGTGACACTACGAGACCTCGGGCGTTGATGGTTTTGCGACCAGACAGATTTTCGGAGGTGATCGTTGAGATGGTTCCGTTGATCACGCCAATATTCCGGACCGCATCGAGGCCGGACTCCGGATCCATGACACGACCGTTGACGATAGTCAGGTCGTACAACCGCGGACTGTTCCGGTCCAAGGGCAGTGAAGATGCGCACGCTACAAGAGTGCAGATCACTCCCGCTACAAAAAGTCGCCCCATCAATCCTCCTCAAATCCATGCGGTCGGCGCAGGTACGTAAGCCAAAGCTTGTTCGGTCTAACGGTTCAGCTATGCCGAACGAATCAATACAAGGGTTAGCGAAGAGAGCAACCTGAATCCCTACTGAACCACGTGACCGCATACTCCCTCATTGCGGCCACTGAGGGACGCCAGAGCGCCGAATCAGCGACGCGCTCGAGAAGTCTGCGCATCAAGGGGCGAGACGGAAAACAGGATGATGCAGGTGGTGAATCGTAACGAAACCATGAGACCCTCCGTGCTTGAGCGCAGGTGCATCACGACCTGCCGGCGTATCCGACTCATTATTCTGGCGGCCCGAGTGTCTGTTTGGTGAAGTGATGAGTCAACTGCTGCCACTTACCTGCCTGCAGTTGATAGATGCGGACATATCTAACTGTGACCCCGTGAAAGTCAGGATCTGCTGACTCGGGCAGCACGTTGAGCCGACCAGTCAACGAGCATTCGCTTAGTGAACAAGCTCTCTCCTTGATCGTCGGTTACGGGCTAAAGACCCGACTCTGCTACGCGTTGTCCGCTCTAATGTACAGGCGATCCTGAATTCGTGGCTTTTGCGTTTCGTTCGTATCGGCCGCATGTTAACTTCTCCTTCCGGCCGAGCGTAATGCGCCTTCTTTCGATTTCGACCGCAATTACCGCATCAATCGCGATGTCGATTCCGGCGCCCCGGCCGATACTCACTGCACCGCCGAAGAACGAACTGCTGGTTGCGACCGCTAACGACAATCAGGCCTCAGCGGGAACGCTGGACAATGGTGTTCTGACAATCGCGCTCGAAGCGACGCTCGCCTCATGGAAGCCAGATCTCAACGTCGACACGATGGCAACCGTTCAGGCATTCGCCGAGCGTGGGAGGGCGCCGAGTATTCCCGGTCCGCTGATTCGGGTTCGGCTCGGGATTGAGATAAGAGCGAGCATTCGCAACACGATTGCCGATTCGACGCTGATCGTTCACGGCCTGCGATCTGGAACGCGCGAAATGGATACAATTCAGATTCCATCGGGCCAGTCCCGGGACGTCGTCTTCAAGCCTGCCGAAGCGGGAACGTATCTTTACTGGGGAACGACGAGCCACTCGAAGATCTCCGGCCGCTGGGGCCGTGAGGCGCAACTGAATGGCGCAATCGTCATCGATCCCCCCGGTCAGCCCATTCGCGACCGTGTGTTCGTCATCTCGTTGATCGACATCTATCCCGACTCGATCTACAATCCGGCGAAGGAAGATGTGTGGGAGGTCGCTATTAACGGACGCTCGTGGCCACACACTGAGCGGCTGAATCATCAGGTTGGCGACACCATAAGGTGGCGGTTAATCAACGCCACTGATCGCTATCATCCAATGCATCTCCATGGCTTCCACTTCCGCACCCTCGCGAAAGGAGACTGGACCAGGGACACGACTTACAAGGCGAGCGAAGTGCAGTACGCGGTGACGGAGTTTATGCTCGCAGGAAGCACTGCGTATCTGTCATGGGTTCCGACTCGCGCGGGCAATTGGCTGTTTCATTGTCACATGGGTCCGCACATCACGCCGTATCCTGAGCGGCCCGATTCGGTGAGACTGCATGACGCTCACGACCTGATGCGTCATCCTGAGCAGGCGATGGCTGGACTCGTACTCGGAGTTATCGTCACTGATCCGCATCCAAAGCCCGTATCGCTGGCTGCGCGGTACCGTGAAAGGATTTTTGCTCAGGAGACGATTGCCGATAGCCCGAAGTCAATCGCGCGTGGGTTCGTTTTGCAGCGCGGAGCGATCCCGCGGAAGGATTCGATCGAGGTGCCGGGAACTCCGTTGATTCTCCATCGAGGAGAGAGGACAGCGATCACCGTTGTGAATCGTATGTCGGTTCCAACGTCCGTTCACTGGCACGGGATGGAGCTGGAGAGTGTTTACGATGGTGTTTCAGGATGGAGCGGCGTCGGCGCATCGCGTTCGCCGATGGTGATGCCAGGCGATTCGTTCGCGGTAGCGTTTACTCCTCCACGCGCGGGTACCTTCATTTATCACACGCACATGGACGAGGAAGCGCAGCTCACGCGCGGCATGTACGCCCCCATGATCGTGCTCGAGCCAGGCGAGGCTTACGATCCGAAGCGCGATTTCGTTTTCATGTTCGGTAGGGCGATTGTCGGCGGGAAGGAGGAGGGCGTTCTCAACGGGAAAGAGACGCACGCACCGCTCGAGCTCGTCGTCGGAAAGACCTATCGTTTCCGTTTCGTAAATATTCTCCCCGCCTCGCCGATTCAATACAGCATTGTAAAGGACACTGTGCCCGTCATCTGGCGGGCGAAGGCGAAGGATGGTGCATCGCTTCCCGCGTCGCGAGTGAAGGACCAGCCGGCGGTGCTGCCTATTGGTGTTGGAGAGACCTACGATTTCGAGTGGACACCGAGCGAAGCAATGGATGCGGTGCTCCAGGTGCGCCCTCTGGGCCCCGGGCCAATCAAAGCGGAGCAGGTGATTCACGTGCGATCAGGGCGGGCGTCTGGAGAGTAGGTCTGGCGAGGCAACGCGGTAAGCGCCGCGACCCACGGGAGGGACGGAGTCAATAATCAGTAAACGCTTTCGACAGGTCAGGCAATCACCGGCCAAGCACTTCTCGAACCGCAGAAATCACGTCATCGACGTCTAGATCGGTCAGGTGAGGTGATAGTGGAATCGAGACAGTTCGTTCGCTTATCCAGCTTGCGTTCGGAAAATCCCGGGACGTGTAGCCGAAGGCATCTCTATACCACGGGTGCAGGTGCAGCGACACAAAGTGCAGGCCGGTTCCGATGTGCCGCTCATGCAGGCACTTTATGAAATCGTCGCGGGTGATGCCGCACCGTTCCGGGTCAATGATCAGCGTATAGAGGTGGCGCGCGTGCCGCGTGCCAGGTTGATCGGGAGCAGGAGTGCCGACCGGAAGATCACCAAGCTCCTTGTCATACCTCTTCCATATCTGATCGCGTCGATTCAGCCAGGCCTCGATGTGGTCGAATTGGTGAATCCCGATGGCGGCTTCGATGTCGGTCATATTGTACTTGAAGCCTGGCGCCACGACCTCATAGTGATGATAACCGGCGTCGGAGTATCGCTTCCAGGCGTTGCGGTCCATTCCGTGCAGCGAATATGTCCTCGCGCGTTCTGCAAGCTCCGGATCGTTGGTTGTCAGCATGCCGCCTTCAGAGGTGGTAATGTTCTTCGTGACGTAAAAGCTGAAGCATGTGATGTCGCCCATACATCCGACTTTTTCGTCGCCGTACCGGCCCTCCAGGGCATGCGCCGCATCTTCCACGATTCGCAGATCGTGACGACGTGCAATGCCGCGAATCTCGGTCATGTCACAGATCCGCCCCGCCATGTGCACAGGAATGATCGCTCGGGTTCGGGATGTGATCGCAGCTTCAATTCTTTCGGGATCGATGAGCTGCGTGTCGCGGCCACAATCGACGAACACCGGAGTCGCGCCGCAGTGGATGATTGAGTTCGCCGTTGCGCAGAACGTCATCGGGGTGGTGATGACCTCGTCACCCGGACCGATTCCAAGAGCGATCATCCCCAGATGAAGCGCAGCGCTGCCGGAATTGACAGCTGCCGCATACGGCGCTCCAGTGTAGCCGCGAATGAGATCCTCGAAGCGGGCTACTTTCGGGCCCGTGCCGAGCCAGCCGCTTCTCAGGGAATCGACGACTTCGTCGATCCCTTCGGGAGTCACGTGCGGCGCGCCAAACGTCAGGTACTTTGATCGCATCCGGATAAAGCTACGCCAAACAGGTATCCGAACATCTCTCCGGTAGCGCTCGCCGCCAGTCCCAGCAGGAGCGCCGGGAAGCCCGGCAAAGCGGCTGGTCCCTGTCCGCGCTGAACTACAAGCGCGACAATTCGTCTGAGCCGCACTAGCGGAATGATGGGCGATGCTGCCACATACACGAGCCGGCGCGCGAGAGACCAAAACGCGGATCGCTGGCCGGCGAACTGCCGCCCGCGCTGAAAGAGACGCCCGATGAACTCCCCGGGGCGCGTCGGCATGACAATTTCAATCCGCGCTTCAGGTTCGAGAATGCATCGATTGCCGCGAGCGGATAGTTCGACCTGGAGCTGACTTCCCGCGTCAAGGAATCTCTCCAGATCGTCACCGAGCGAGAGCAGCGCACGCCGATTGTATGCACTATTGTGCCCGGGAACGCTCACCGTCCCACCACGCGCCCGGGCGTCCACCCACGGACCGTAAAGAATCCACAACGCCGCCCAGCTCAGCGTTGTTCCGGGATTGGCACTTTCAATTGACGGTCCGACCACAGCCCACTGACTCGATTCCAGCGCTCTTAGAATGGCATCCACAAAGCCAGGCTTGGGATACGATCCTGCCTGCGCGAACACAACAAAAGGCGCTGTCGCCTCGCGCACAGCCATCCCCTCCGCCTCACCGATGTCGCCACTGTCGCTGGGGAGTATCCGCAAATGCGGGAAGCTCCACCGTTCGAACGCAGCAGCCGGCATCTCGATACCGTTGAGCCCGATGATCACTATCTCGAGGCGCGCGGGATTGCCCTGAGCGCGATAGTGTCCGAGAACCGTAACGATTGCCTCGTAGGAATCGGTCACCAGAAGAATCCCGAGCACGGGTTTCCCCGCGATGACGTCGAGCGATCTGAGTGCGTCGACGCTCACGGCGGCGTCACGAACCGTTGAGAAATGGCCGCCCCGGCTGCAGCCTCCACGACACCCGGTTGAATGCTCCCAGCACCGCGCGAAACGCCGAAACTGACAACACAGTCTGCAGCATCAACATCACTACGAGCCCGCATCTTCTCGCTGAGGTCAGCACCGGAGCGGGCGTGAGCGAGAGAGATTGCGCAAGATAATGCCACGCCAGCTTCGTCTGCCGATCGATCGTGCACACACTCGCCACGGCAAAGAGATCGCGGGCCCTACAGAAGCGAAGGCGCGATCCGCCGAACGATGGATCGCTGTGGCTCGCTTTGTCGAGCACCAGCTGTCCGGCCTCAAGCATGCGACTGTAACTCCTGGACATTCCCAGTCCGCTACGCGTGTAGCCTACCAGAGTGCGCGGTACCGTCGCGAACGGAAAGCGCCTGGCGATCCTGATCCACATGTCCCAGTCGGATCGCATGGGCAACGCTTCATCGAACGGGCCCACGGCATCGAGCGACCCACGCCGGATGAGCGCAACGCTACCACCGGACACGATGTCCCATACGAGCATCTCCGAGTAGACATCCCCGTTCGCGTCACCCCCGAACTTCCATCCAAGATAATTCCCATCTTCGTCGATCACCGCCGAGTAGCACGAGGCTGCGCCCGCAAGCGGGTGCGCGTCGAGCAACGCGGTCTGAAGTGCGAGCTTGTCGGCGTGCCACAGATCGTCGTGATCGAGAAACGCAATCATGGCTCCGCGCGACTCTCGAACGCCGCGATTCCTCGCGGCGGCGATCCCACGATTTTCCTGCTCGATCAGACGGACGCGGGAATCTGATGCAATGATGCGCCGGATTACACTCGCAGTACCGTCCCGCGATCCGTCGTCGATCACCACGACTTCGAAATCCCGGAACGTCTGGCCGAGCGCGCTTGCAAGTGTTCGCTCGATGAAGCGTTCCGCATTGTACGTTGCAGTCACCACGCTCACTTTGGGTGACCGTTCATTCGAGGTGGAAACAACCATCACGCGGGCGTCAGCCTCACCCGCCAGCTGGAGCTCGGCCTCCAATGCCGCCACGAGCTGTATTCATAGGGTCCATCGGTGACGGTCCGCCACCGATACCCCCACGCCAGCTCCTCGGCAAAGACACGGCCCACCTGCCGCGAAAGTCCTTCTCCAAGGCACGTGTGACGAAGCCCCGCGCCGAACGGTGAGTACTCCCGGCGAGTGTAGGGGCGAGTGAGGAAGCGGTCGGGATCGAACTCGTCGGGATCGTGGAACACCATTGGGTCGCGGTGACTCTCGCGCACGCAGAGGCGAACCAGCCAGCCGCGAGGGATCATGATGCCTTCGTGCTCGATATCTCGTTTTGCGAATCGGTACAGATGCTCGCTCTGCTCCAGCCGGAGTGTTTCCATCACCACTCGGGTCGAAAGCGATAGTGCGCTGACCTGATCAGAATCAGTCACGCCACGCATGGCACGCAGTCGTTCCGCCCACTCACTGTGCTCAGTCAACATCCGAAACACCCATTGGAGGAGACCCGAGACATCGCTCCACGTGAAGTGCATCAGATAGATGAGGTTGCCTGCAATGGTCGGGTCTTCGACTAATCCGGGCCGGCGCCGGGCCATTGCCTCGAGAATACTGCGTGGGGCGGTGTTGGTCGCCTGGACGTTTTCCGCAAGTTGCGTCTCGAGCATGGCGGTGATCTCCGCGAGCGCTTCTCTCACCTCGTTGTCTGACAGGTTAGACGGATTGCGGGTGTCAATAATCCGGTAGAGCGTCTTGAGCCGCTCGAATGCGGGAGTGGCGGGCTCAACGTGGAAGAACAACCGGGCCCACATTGCGAATACCGCACGCTGGACGTGCCTTCGCGGCGCAACACCTTTTTCGTGAAAACCGCTTTCTCCGTCCATCATCCGTGCAAGCTCGCCGCGGACGACGTCGCGCATGAATGGCTCGAGCGGCTCATACACCTCGCGCACGATCGCCTTCTGGAAAACTTCCTTCGTGCTCACATGCGCCTCCGGCGTCATGTGGCGGAGAAAGCCGCCGGGTATGAAGCGTCCGGCTGGCAGCGGAGGAGAGCCAAGCGATGCTTCGTGTTTCCGAAAAAAATCGAGCCCCCCCGGGAGTCCGACGAAGCATGCCATCGGGCGCACGAACTGTACGGTCTTGAACGGGCTGCCGTAGCGCCGATGTTGCTCAAGAAAGAAGTCGCGGTCGAACCACGCTCCGAGCGCAAGTGGCCTGAGCGATCCCGGTGGCCACCGCCGTGAGCGGCCACGAACTGCAGCCGAGTGCCAGTGCACTGCGGCGAGGAGAACCACGGCGAACGCGGCTAGAGATCTAAGCAGCCAGAGCGGCGCGACGAGCGCGATGATTCCAACGCAAGCGGCATACGCCGCAAGAAGCGCAGCAAGGCGCCACGCGAAACCGCGAAACGCACGCCAAAAAGGGAGGCTAAGGGAAGGCTGGAGCAGCGGCCAGGCAAGAGCGCCTAACACAACTGTCTCCACGACGCGCTCGAAGAGCATGCGATTCATCACGCGCGACTATAACCGGCCAAGCCTGCGCCTGCAACGTGGGCGGCACTACTTCCATCATCGTCGAGCCAAGGTTGAAGATCACCCCGGAGACACCGCCTGAGAGAATCTGGTGCAACTGGTCCCGCTTAAAGCACACGTGGAGAAACCCGAAATTCCGTACGCTTGCGCCAGATCGGCGGAAGGCTGAAACAGATGCAACAGAATATACGTTCTGATTAATTTATCGCTCTCCAGCCGAGGACCTCATGACAGGAGTTACAGCAGCCGTAATCTCCGGCATGTTCGCCATCATCGTGTTAGCACCCCTGCGCGCGCAGTCACCGATCCCGCCGAACGCACCTGCTGTTCAGGCCGCGCCAATCGTGCCGGTGGTCCGCGCCGCGCCGGCGGTGCAGCACATCGAGAAGCGGGACGGGAACGCAGTCAATTTCGACTTCATCGTGTCCAACCCCGGCCCCGACACAATCACGCTGCGGGCAATCGAACTCATCGTGCGCGATACCCTCGGCGCAGTTGTCTCCAGGCGACTCATCGACAGCAATGGCTTCGGTCCGGGCATCTATCTCGTGCCGGATCGTGTATGGGCACCGGGCGCGACACGGGTCGTATTCAATCCGTTCTCCACTTTTCCTGACCGCTTCTCGATTGCCGATCTGCATTACACGTTACGCTTCTCTCGCGCGTCTGGTGATCCGGAGCTTGTGAGCGATCTCCACGTGCGGCCCGTCGCGTACCGACAGCACGCGCAGCTCACGCTTCCGGTGAACGGCACGCTGCTCGTGTATGACGGTCATGACTTCTACTCGCACCATCGGCGTATGGACTACCTCCATCCAGTTGCCCAGGGGGTGGGTATATCGAAGAACTTCAGCCGCTACGCATACGACTTCGTGCGAGTCGACGGCGCGGCGACGATGAAGCGTGAGGGCGTTGCAGGCAATGGTGCATATTTCGGGTTCGGCGAACCCGTTCTCGCGCCGGCAGCAGGAATCGTTGTCGCCGCGGTCGACGTGCAGCCGGACAATGAAGACGGGAAGGACTACTTCGATCCGTCAAAACTGCGTGAGAACCCGATGTCCCTCTACGGCAATCACATCGTGATCGATCACGGCAACGGCGAGTTCAGTGCACTCGGCCACCTGCGTCGAGGCAGTATCGTCGTGCAGGCAGGCCAACGTGTAAAGCAGGGGGATGTGGTGGGGCAAATCGGTTCATCGGGAAGCTCGTTCTTTCCTCATCTGCACTACGAGTTGCGAACGGGTGCCGGCCTCGATGTGGAGGGTCTGCCTTCCGTGTTCGATTCGTTCCTGCGCGTGTACGGCGCGATTGCTCGGCCGGGCAGCGGTGCGATTGATTCCGGTGACTTCGTGCGCAGCACCCGCCGCCACTGATCACCGCCACATCCGCGCCACCGCGGTAGCGAGACTCACCGTGGCCGCGATGATGAGCCACCAGGCAACGTCGGGCGCCGTAGTTAGCAATGCGCCCCATGACAGACCCGCCAATCTTGGAATGACAAACGCTACCGCGGCCACGAATGCCAGATCCATGAACATCGACATCGCGGCGCGCGGCGTGCGGTCGCCTTTGTTTCTACCTCGTAAAATCCGAAGCAACCCGCGAAGTTGATTCAGAATAACCAGAAGCATCGCGGCAGCGATCGCAGCGAACAGCCAGCGATGTTTGTTCGACGGCACGGGTAGCGGTACGCCCATGAGTGCGGCGGCGATCTCGTCCGCCATGACGTGACTCGTCGGAGCGATCGGCCACGGCATCGCCGACGACACGTTGGTGAGCACCACCACACCAATGTGTCGATCAGGAAGCATGACCATCTTGCCCCGAAAGTTCGGAACGATTCCGCCATGGTGCACCGCGTGCTCGCCGGCGATTGTGCCATCGCGCCAGCCGAAGGCGTACGAAAAACCGATTGACGGTGCGCCGCCGGTGTGCATCTGTGCGAAACCGGCCGCACTCAACAGTTCGCTGGAATCCGTGCGCATCTGCGCTACGAGAAAGCGCCCCATATCGGCAGCGCTGCTGATCAACGCGGCAGTCGGAAGACGGTCCCCCTCGTACGGCAGCGTGCGCGCAACCGGAAACCCGAACACGTACACATGTCCGCTCGACAGACGGCCCGGATTCGCACGGTCGAGCGCGCTCGCCCGATCGACATGGCTGTCGCGCATTTTCAGAGGCCCAAAAATCGACGCCTGCACATACGATGCGTACGAACGCCGGGATACTGCCTCCACCATCGCGCCGAGCACCAGATAGTTGGGACTCGCGTATTCGTGCACTGCGCCTGGCGCGTGGTTTAGCTCCACTTTAGCGAGGGCGCGTACTTGATCGGTGAGCGTGCGCGAGGCGCCGCTGGCTCGTGGCGCATTGGTGGGAATGCCGCTCGTGTGGAGCAGCAGCTGGCGTACCGTTATATGCGCACTCGCCTTGGCGTCGGCTACGTGAAACCAGGGCAGGTACCGCTGCACCGACGCGTCCAGCTGCACCAGGTTCCGCTCCACCAGCTGCATCACGGCCAGTGCGGTAAACGACTTGCTCATGGACCCCAGCACAAATCCGGTGCGCTCGGTGACCGATGTCCCGAAACCGTCGGTGCCGAATCCCCGCGCGTAGACCACCGAGTCGTTCGACACGATCGCGATCGCTACACCCGGAATACGATTGCGCTGCATCTGCTGCGCGATGTAGCGCTCGATGGCAGGAATGTCTGCCCGAATGTCAGGCGCCGTGCTGCGCGCGGGTTGAGCATGCAATGTCATCGGGACTGCGGCAAGGGAGAGGAGTGTTAGTCCCGGAAGATCCCGGAGCAGCGAATGCATCGTCTATGAACGTGCTGTTGCCGGCACCACTAAACTCAAAGCCGATGCCATGGCGCGAGCATTCTCGAATCGTTCTTCTGGATTTTTTGCAAGCGCGCGCATGAGCAGTACCGCGAGCTCGTCCGGAATGTTCTCGACGTATGTGGATGGGGATGCAGGCACCTCGTATAGATGCGCTGCCATCAGTTGCACAGCATTCCGTCCCACGAACGGCGAGCGACCTGCAACGAGAAAATATCCGAGAGCGCCAAGGCTGTAGATATCTGAAGACTGTCCGATCTCATCGGGTTCGCCGCATTGCTCAGGGCTCATGAACTCCGGCGTTCCAACGATCGATCCAGCCTGAGTTAGAGTCACGCTCGTACTTCCTGCACCACGCTCAGTCACGAGCCCGAAGTCGAGCAGCTTTGCAACATCGGGCATCCCCCCGCGATCACCAAGTATCACATTGCTCGGCTTGATGTCGCGGTGCACCAGGCCGCGATCGTGCGCCTCGGCCAGTGCGCCGCACAGCTGCTTCAGGACGTAAACGGCGCGGGCGACATCCATGGGTCCATCACGCGCGACAATCTGCTCGAGAGTCTCGCCGTCCAGCAGTTCCATCACGCAGTAGAACGTGCCGTCCTCAGAGCGGCCGTAGTCGAAGCTGCACGGTGTTTGGATGTGTGAGCTGCGCGGTAGCCTGCGCTTCCCGCTCGAATCGAGCGAGAGCTTCAGAGCTGCCTGCCTGGTCGGCGCTGATCAGCTTGATCGCAACAGGTCGTCGCAGCATTCGATGCTCACCGCGATACACTTCGCCCATTCCACCCGATCCGAGACGTTCGCCGAGCACGTACTGGCCGAGCTCGCGCGCATCGGCTTCGCGCCGTGCGACTGCCTCGAAGCGGTATGAGCCGAACCAGATGATGAAGCCGGTGAGCAGCAAGCTGAAAGTCTTGAACCCAAAGACAATCCCGGCGATCGATGCCGGGAGAAGGCCCGCATTGAGCGCCCAGATATCCGGCACCAGGGCGAGAACGGTGAAAAGCACCATCGCTACCGCGACGCGACGCGCGGGGTTTGGGATCAGGACGCCGTACGCGATCATCTGGAATACTGAAAGACTCGCCGTTCCGAGGGCGATGTCGAGTGGTGCTTTCTCGTAAATCCCGCGGAGCGTGGAGTGGTCCCA
>JBDUEH010000021.1:0-12783 GCA_040002555.1 Gemmatimonadales bacterium
CCTATTGAACCCGGCGCCCAGGCAAATTGGCGCCGCCTTGATGAAGAATCAGCTGGTTCACTTTTCCATCTGCGTCCTTCACGAACGTGACCTGAGCATCAACCACCTTGAGAAAGAATTCCGTCTCGGATTGAGCGAACAGGGGAACCTTGTCCTGCCCAGTCGCCTGAGCGAACAGGGATCCACCTTCCTTCGTGATCGTCAGCCGAAAGGCCGGCGCCAGCTCATATACACCGACGAGTTGATCGAGCTTCGCCGCGTCAACGGGCACCTCCGTGCGAACCTTCGGCTGAGCGGGCGGAACCGCCAGCGGAACCTGCGGCTGAAGGATGTGAAAGCCGATGTCGTCGGGCGAGTTCGTGGAATTGGTTAGGACGATCACACCTCGATGATTCTGTGAATCGATTCCGATAAACGTTCTAAAGCCTCCAGTCCCTCCGTTGTGCCACGTGACGGGTAATCCCATGAGCGATACTGTATTCCACGCCAGACCGATGAGATTGTTCGGCCCGATCGGCTTTCTCGGCGCACGCGCCATTGCCATCGCCGGTCCGAGCGGCAGGCTCGCTGAATCGAGATTCGCAGCGAGGAATTTCAACATATCGTTCGCCGTCGACCGCAGGGCGCCAGCTCCAGCTAACGTCGGAAGATCCCACAAGTGCATTGGCGAACCGTCCACGCCAAAACCCTGCGCAATATGCGACTTCATCGCCGAACTCAGTGTGATTCCCGAGTCGTGCATGCCGAGTGGAATGAGGACGCGCTCCTTGACCAGGGCCTCGTAGCTCTTGCCGGCTCTCAGCGCGAGAACATGTCCGAGAATCCCCATTCCGAGATTTGAATATTCGTATTGCGAGCCGATGTCGCGCGGTAACACATAGCTCGACAGAAAATCGTAAAGGCGCTTGACCGTGTAGTCGGCGTACGGATTGGTCACGTCAGCCGGCTCCAGGTTCGTCGGGAGACGAGGAAGTCCTGACGACTGTGTTGCGAGATCGAGCAGGGTGATCTGCTTTCCGTTGCGCTGCGGTACATGGACGGATTTAGGCAGGTACTTCGAAATGGGATCATCGAGTTTCACCTCACCTTTTCGCACCATGTCGGCGAGGATTGTGTTGGTAAAGACTTTGGTGATCGAGCCGATCTCAAAAACGGTGTTCCCGTCGAGCGGCAATCCCGAGATTCCTGAAATCCCGGCCGTGTAGATATGAGGAGGCTTGCCTCGCTCGAGAGTGGCCACGACGATGCCCATCGCCTGTCGCGTGGAAACACGGCTGTCGAGAATAGATCTAAGGGCTGAGTCAGGCGGAAATGGAGCTTGCGCGCGACCCCCCGTTGCTATCGCGGGGAGCAACAACGCGGCGGCAGTCACCGCATGCAGGAAGGAAACAGGACTCGTATGGCGTTTGCGCATCACTCTGGAGGGTAGGCTTTGCGGGACTTGCCGTCAATACGATACGTCGCGGTAAACGGCAACAAAAGCGGACTTTGAGCGTCTAACGATTGTAGATTAACGAAACCACGACAACCCTTTCAATTCCATGGCCGATCGCTCCAATACATTCCGTGCTGCGCGTCGCTTTTCGATCGCCATTTCGTGTTCCCTGCTGACATTCGGAATCCTGTCATGCAGCGGGAGCGAATCCAGCGGAATTACGGAAGTGCCGCCAGGCACGGTCGTCGTGGAGATGCCGGGCAATTCATTCAGCCCGTTCAACACCATCGTGAAGGTGAATGGCTCCGTCGCGTTTGATTTTCCGGGCGACGAACACGACGTGACGTTCGTCTCGAAGGTCGGAGCTCCGGCGAGCATCCCCGTCACGAAAGGCAAAGTTGTGACGAGGACGTTCACCACAGTCGGCGTGTTCGACTACGACTGCAAGGTTCACCCGGGAATGTCCGGGCAGGTGACAGTTACTCAGTAACGCTGCCTACCTCGTCACACCTCTGATAGTTGGGACGAAGTCCGGAAACACAAACGACAGCGCGGCGTTGTTCAAACGATTTTTCACGACCTCGGCGAGCACGTCCCGGTGGTCAATCGTTACCTTGAGATCCTGGCCCGATTCGAGGTTCTCGCGCGCGAGCGACGCGAAGTTCTGCGTCATCACTTGCCCTCCCGCAATGTTTTTCCCCATTACGAACATGACATTGCCGCGGCCGTGATCGGTTCCCTTGCTGCCATTCTCGCGGGCGTTGCGGCCGAATTCCGAAACGATGACAACCGTCACGTTCTGAGTCTGCGCGCCGGCGATCAGATCCTTGTATAGCGCACCGAGGGCGGTCGAAAATTGCGACATCGTTGTCGCCATCGAGCCGGCCAGTGGATCCTGCGCAGAATGCGTATCCCATCCGCCGATATCGACCTGCACCGCTTCGACGCCGACATCTGCCTTGATCAAGGCGGCTGCCGACCGAAGGCTGTTCCCGAAAGACGTCGTCGGATACACCGCTCCGTTTGCGGGCACGTAACCGGTGAAGTTAATCACCTTGAGTAGATCAACCGTCGCGACCGCATCCACCGCTGCCGACTTTACCGGATCGGGCGTGTTCAAATAGTCGGACTTGAGCCAGTCCGTGCGTGCCTGACGAGTCGTCACGCTTCCGCCGAGTGAAAAACTCGCGGGATTGGGGATCGGAAGCGTCTGCGGTGCGCCGACCAGGGTTTGTGCCAGTCCGTTGGCAATGCCAAGCGCACGAAGCGGCGCGTTCGTTCGAACCGGTGTGGAGCTCGCGAGGTGCCGGCCGAGCCAACCCGTGATCACCGAAGGATCGCGTGGCTTTCCGACTTCCATGAACCGCTGCGCATCGAAGTGGGAGCGAGTCGTGTCGATTGAGCCGGTTCCATGAATCAGTAAAAGGTCTTTGGCTGTAAACGGCTCGACGAGCGACGACATTGCCTGCGGGAACATGAACTTGTCGTCGAGAGCTATACCCTTAGTGGCAGCAGTGCTATCAGGACGGGGAATCGCGATCGTTGGACGACCGTTGTAGTACTCGATATCGTAGAACGGGGCGCACAACGAAAGTCCGTCCGCTCCGCCTCGCATGAAGATCGAAATGATTACGTCGCGATTGGATACGAATGATTCCGCGAGGACGATCTTCGGAAGCCACGGAGGAATCACGGTAGCGAGGAACGCCGCGCCAGCTGACCACGTCACGAACTTGCGGCGAGACATCTCGTTGTATTCGGTGCAGCCTTCGTCGTTGCAGTTATGCATTTGCTAGTACCACTGGAATGTGCTGGAATTGATGGCAAGTGCCAGCGTCTCACGAACGCGAGCGGCGTTCAGAGTGCCACCTGCGAGATAGGTCTTGAGGGCGTCGCGGGTTCGGACGGGCATTTCTCCACCGAACATCGTCGCGTTGATCGATGCCACAACGCCGTCCGGAGTGTTCACCGTCATGAATGGCGTGGGGTCCACCACGATATCACCGGCAGCGAGGTTCGCGATGTAATCGCCAAAACCCCAGCGCTGCATTACGAGCCCCGACCAGAACTGAACTTTATCCGGATATCCGTCGGGAGTTGCCCAGAAAAACGATTGGTGGCCGAGGAGGGATAGTCTCGTTCCGGCGATCGCAGCAACTCCCTTCACCGTCGGATTGAGACCCCGCAATGCAGAGGCGACAAAGTGAAACGGTCGCTTATGCTTTGACGGAGCCGCGACAATGTTAGCCGGCGTGAGAATCACGCGAATCATCGCCGGGATGTTACCGCCGCTGCTCAAGTAAGTTGCGGCCACCTGATCGATAAGAGCCTGCGGAGGATCATACCGAAGCAGCCACATGATCATCTTCTTCGCGATGTACTTGGCAGTATTCGGATGTGCGGCGAGAACGTTCAGAACCTTGTCTCCTTCCGCTACTGCAGCCGCGCCCGTTCCCGGTGCTGCAGGAATCGTATTGCCGAGGAACGTCTTCGCGCCGAAGTCGTGCCCGGTCGAGTCGAAGTTGAAGTCGCCCTTCCCCTTGATCGTCCAGCCGCTCAAACATCGCGCAACTTCCGAGACGTCGGTCTGGGTATACCCCCCGTCAACGCCGAGAGTGTGCAGCTCCATCAGCTCACGGGCGTAGTTCTCGTTTACCTTCGGAAAGCGGCTCGTATCGTTGTTCAGGTAGACAAGCATGGCCGCGCTGTGAGCGCTGGCTCGCAGCATGTCCGGGAAGTTGCCGAGAGCATACTTACGAATGACGTCGCGATCGTCGAGCATCTTCAAATATTTGACTTCCGCAATCGCGATGTTGAAATGGTCGGACCAGAACTCGACCATTCGCTCGTAGAGTTGACGCTTCGAAAAAGCTGCGCGAAAAACCGTTGCTTCCTGCAGCTGGCGCTGCAGCATTCCCGAGTCGAGCAGGTAGAGATCCGTGCCCTGCATCGGGAGCTGCGGATAAGTGGTCGCCACAAACGCATCTACCGCGCTGTCGTCGATCGCCGCTGAATTGAGGTGATACTCGAGGTAACCCGTGAAGCCTTTGGTTCGCGCGAGGAACGCCTCATCCGAAGTAAGTCCGTTCGTGATATGCCGTGCGAGCCGAAGCTCTGAGCTTCCCCAGGCTTCCGTATCGTTAAGCGGCGGTATCGATGACGGCGCCGACGTGCCGGGATCTCCAACGGGGTTTCGAAGCGGCTTGTTCGTGATGACGGCAAAGGCTGACGCTGATGCGGCCGCGGCCGCAGCGCCTGCGATGAAAAAGTTGCGGCGGTTGGATCGGGGCCCGACCCGGGTTGGGGGTCCGAGAGGCTCTGCTTTCACCACCGGCGACTCGTCGGGCGAAAGCTCGGTTTCGACAGGCATATTCATCGCGACTCCCTCAACGGAAAACCGTACGCACTCATCAACCCAAGAATTAGACGACGGTCAACATCGAGTGTTACGGCCGTTCACAATTCCTGTCTGGAACATAGCACCGGTTCCGCATTTACCCATTCGTCAAATCGGCATCTTCTCCCGACCCGCCCGGCTGACCATCCCGCCCCGGTGTCATCAAGTCAAAACCGGCCTGATCCTTGTCCCCCGGACTTTTGTACTGGTACGCCCGGCCCCACGGATCGGCAGGCACCGCCTTCCTGAGGTAGGGGCCTCTCCAGTTCCTCGCATCAGGAACGCCTGAAGGCTTCGTCCGCAGCGCCCCAAGCCCCTGTTGGGTGCTGGGATACACTCCATTGTCCAACCGATAATTTTCCAGCGCCACTCCCAGCAGCTCTATCTGCGTCTTCGCCGTCGTGATTTTCGCATCTGACACTCTGCCGAGTATCTGAGGCGCAACGAGACCAGCGAGAAGCCCGATTACGATGAGCACCACGACCAACTCTATCAGAGTCAGTCCGCGGCGTATGCGCAGAGATGGATTCAGTTTCATCGTGTCACCTCAAAGCACATGCGCGTTGACGCTGTAGATCGCCTGGAGCATCGCCAGCGCGACGAATCCGACCATTGCTCCGAAAACTAGAATCAACGCCGGCTCGAGGAGACTCACCAGAGCGGCCAGTCTTCTCGACACATCCTTGTCATAGGCATCTGCGGCGCGAAGGCACAGCTCGCCAAGCTTGCCGCTTTCCTCGCCAACCGAGATCAGCTGCACGGCAAGCGGAGGTAAAACACCCTCGAGCTCCGATCCAAGGCGCCGGCCCTGGCTCACGGAATCGGTTGCGCGCCCGATCTGGTCGCCGATGAAATCATTGGTCATCGCCGATCGAGCAATCCGAAGCGAAGCAACGATCCCCACTCCGCTGCGCTGCAGTAGACCAAGCGTACGCGAGAAGCGGGCGGTGAGATAATTCCTCTCGAGATCCCCTGTCACTGGAACGCCGAGCCGCAGACGATGCCACCTGAATCGATTGGCGGGATCGCTCAACCAGCGTTGGATCGAAAAGACAATCAGCAGCGCGAATGGGATCCAGATCCACCACCAGCGAGTGACAAACGCGCTCATTCCGATGAGGGCGCGTGTTGACAGAGGTAACTCACCGCCCACTTCGCCGAGCATGTCAACGAATCGTGGAATGACGAAAAGAAGAATGATGGTTACTCCCATCGACGCAACAATTGCCATGAGCGCAGGATACAGCAGCGCAGATCGCACGCGTCCTCGAAGCTCGGCAGATTCGTCCAGACTGTCCGCGAGCCGTCCAAGCACCTGATCGAGTGCGCCCGACTCTTCGCCGGCAGTTACCATCGCGATGTAAAGAGGCCCGAATACCTTTGGACGTTTCTTCATTGCAGTCGCGAGTGACACTCCCTCGCGAATGTCGGTTCGAAGCTCGGCGACTGCAGCGGTCAGAGAACTGTTCGAAGTTTCGCTGGAGGAAAACGAAAGAGCTTTCTCGAGCGGCAAGCCAGCGGAGAGTAGTGTCGACAAAGTCCGCGTCCAAACAGCGAGAGCGTCAGGAAGAGAGCTTCGCTCCATGGTTTGTTTCGGCCCGACCGCATCCATCTCCGACACATCGACAGGAAACAACGATTGGCGGCGAAGGTCTTCAATTGCGGTGCTTCGCGATTGGGACTGGAGGTTACCTTCTACCACCCGGCCAGATGCATCAGCTGCTCTATACCGGTATCTCGCTGTCACGCGTCGTAGTCCTCGCTGACTACCCGGCCCAGTTCTGCAATCGAAGTGCGTCCATTGCGAACGAGATCCCAACCGGTTTCGCCAAGCGAACGCATACCTCGCTTACGGGCAGCGAGTCGGAGTTCCGAGACCGATGCGCCGCGTGTGATCATCGCCCGGGCTTCGTCGTCCACGACGAAGTACTCGTAGATGCCGATGCGCCCGCGGTAACCTGTCTGTGCGCATTCTTCGCATCCCTTTGGCCGACGATACACTGCGGAGTCGTCGCCATCATTGTTGCCGCGAAGCTCACCCGGTTGCGGCAAATACGACTCAGCGCAATTGTCACACAGCAGGCGAACCAGTCGTTGCGCGACAATTCCCTGCGCGGTTGCGGCGACCAGATATGGCTCGATTCCCATGTCGACGAGCCGCGTTATTGCGCTGGCGGCGTCTGTCGTGTGAAGCGTCGAGAAAACAAGGTGACCGGTGAGCGCGGCCTGGACTGCCAGCTCCGCCGTTGTTCTGTCGCGCATCTCACCGACCATGATGACGTCCGGGTCGTGGCGAAGAATCGAGCTCAGAGCGCTGTCGAATCCAAAGCCGGCTTTGGGATTGACCGGAATCTGAATCACCCCCGGGATCTGATACTCAACCGGATCTTCGACAGTCACGATTTTCACGCCGGGCGCGTTGACCTTCGCGAGCGCGGCGTAAAGAGTTGTCGTCTTTCCGGATCCGGTCGGACCGGTGACGAGGATCATCCCGCTGGTGCGTTGCGTCAGTCGCTCGAAGTCCATCTGCACGTCGCGAGGCATGCCGAGCTCCGTCAGATCGCGTCCGTGTCCGGCGTGATCGAGAATTCTAAGGACAACACTCTCACCGTGAAGGGCCGGAAGAGTAGACACGCGAAGGTCGACGTCCCTTTCCGCCAGTCGCATCCTCGCCCGACCATCCTGCGACTTGCGGCGCTCGGCGATATCAAGGCCGGACATGATCTTTATCCGGCTTATGACTGCGGCGCCGTACTGATCGGTAATGCGGGACACTTCTTGAAGCACGCCGTCGATGCGATAGCGAATGCGCAGACCCGTAGGAGTAGACTCGACATGGATATCGCTTGCTCCGGTCTTGAGCGCGTCGAGCATCAGGACATTCACCAGCTTGATCACCGGCGCGCCGTTCGCGAGCGCCTCGAGGTCGTCGAGCGGAGGCGTCACGCTGTCGCGATTCCCGTTCAAGGCAGGCGCAAGCTTAACCGAATCAGCTCTCGTCGCCGACATTATCGCGGCGAGCACTTCTCCCTGCGGCACCTCTATCGCACGCAGCTTTCGTTTGTAGAGACGCGAGAGCTCGTCGGCAACGCTTGCATCGAGCGCCGACCCAACAGCGATCTCGAGAATTCCGTCGTCAGCGATTCCCAGCGGAATCAGACAGTGCTCTTCCAGGTAGCGGGGCGAAAGCCGGGAGGCGAGCGTTCCGCCCGCTGCCTCGCGAAGGTCGCGTGCCCCTATGCTCACGGCGACTTGGCCACGGGCGGAATGATCTTCGGAAGCGAATCCCTGAAAATGCCCGGCGACAGTAGCTCGAGCCTGCTTCTTACGCGCTCGCGCACCTGAGCCGCAGTCTCGTCGTTCCTCACGATGTAGGGCGTTACAAAAATCGCGAGCTCGGTGCGATTGCGTGATCGTGTCTGTCGCTTGAAAAGATTGCCGATAATCGGGATGTCCTTGAGGAAAGGAACGCCGCTATCAGAGGTCTCTTCCGTGGTGCCGATCAAACCACCGATGACGACCGTCTGTCCGTTTTTGATCGTCGCCCGAGTCGAGGCTTCGCGCGTCGAGATCACCGGTGCGTTGAGAGCCGATGCGATTGTCTGCGAAGTGAGCGTGCTTACTTCCTGAAGAATCTGCACGCTGACGTAGTCGTCCTGATTGATTGTCGGGATGATCGTAAGGTTCGTTCCGACATCCTGGAACTGAACCGTCCGGTCGATCGCGATGTCGTTCCCCAATCGGGTTGAGACGACGAACGGCACCTTGCTCCCGACGAGGATGTGGGCCTCGCGATTGTTCGACGCGAGAATTTCCGGAGTCGAGAGAACACGGACATTGGAATTTGCCGCCAGCGCGCGAAGAACCGCGCGCACCTTGAACCGGTCGAGCGACACTACACGGAGGACGAAATCGTCTATCGACGTCGACGAATCAGGCGCCGACGGCGATCCAAATTGCGCCGTCGTAGTTCCGTTCACTGCGGACCAGTCAACTCCGAACTGCTGCGTCTTGCCCAGTATTACCTCGGCCACGAGCACTTCGAAGAGAACTTGCGGTGGACGTGTGTCGAGCGCTTCGACGGTTTCGCGGAGCAGCGAAAAGTTCGGCGGAACGGTGCGAATGACGAGCGAGTTCGTGGACGGGTTTGCGACGATCGTCGTCTGCCCGATGAGATTACCGTTGTTTGCGGTACCACCCGCAGCATCGGCTCCCGTCGTCGCCGGAATAGAAGGCGTTGACACGCCAGGCGGCGTAATCGGCGTATCGCGGCGCATCTGAAACGCCGTCGCCTCACGCTGCCTGAACGCATCGAGATTTCGTGAGAGACTTCTGTCGTCTAGTGTCTGCGAAAATCCGGATGTTACCGACGACCCATACACGCGCCCGAGTGCGCTAGCGAGATCCTCCGCGGAAGCGTATTTGAGCGGGATCACGTAGGTGTGCAGTGCCTGAGCGGGCGCTCTCTCGAGCGTCATGACCTGCGCGACCGATCCCTTCTGAATCATCACGAGCCCGTTGCTCTCGAGAATCGACTCGAGAATCTCTGCAATCGCAGTCCTCTCGACTGGCGTTGCGGTCGTGAAGGTGATGCGCTTGTCGGGGACGTCGGTCAACACAACGTTCAAGCCGAGAGACAAGGCAAGCGAGCGGACGACATCCGCCAACCGGGCGTCAACAAAGTTGAGCCCGGTTCCCTGCGGTTTGACGGGAAGTTGCGCGGAAGACGACGACGCGATCGACAGCGCGACTGCAGCAACCAGTAGAAGAATCCGCTTCATTCCTTGCGGTCCTCACTCTGTTCCACCTTCAACTCCATCCGTCCCGAAGGTCCGCGCAAGATAACGGAATTTGGCAGAATCTTTTCAATACGAAATGCCCCCACGCGCTCGCCCTCATGGTAAAGCCGGCTACTGGACCCGGCGGAATCAGGCTGAATCAAGGCTGTAGCTCCGTTTGAACCGGTCATCGTGCCAAAGACCCGAGGAGGCGGCGCCGGCAAAGCAACAACCTCGTCCGGTACCGACGAGACGTCTGCCGACATTCCTCCGGCACCTGGCGGAGTATAGCGGACAGAAGGTGCCGCGCGAGTAGCTGAAAACATGTTCGACGAGACTAACACGCCGGATTCGGACGAAACGCTCACGGATTCGCTACGGCCCGCAGGCGCATGCAATGCTGCGGCCGGCGGAATCACGACTCCCGGCACCGACGGCTCCTTCACCCAGAACACAATGGCGATGGCAAAGAGAACAATCGTCAGCGCGTTGAGCGAGGTCCGAAATGCCACAGCGCGAATCATCTTTCAATCACCGCCGGCACGCTGAGCTGAAGCGATATCTGCAACAAGCCGCCTCGCAAAGCCGAATTCGAGACAACGGTTAACTGCCTCACCCTGACAACCGGATCACCATACTGAAGCGCCGACAGAAACTCGGACAAGCCATAGACATCCCCGACCGCGGAGATCGTTACCGGTATCGATGGCAACGACGAATTCCCTGTCGAATCCGGCGTGCCGGCCAGATCGAGGCGATTGATGGTCACTCGGCTTCTGTCGGCATCAGACTGTATCGCCGCCTGAACTGCTGAGCCCGCGAGCGCCGTGGTCCGTCCAGCGACGAGCCGATGGGAACCTGCGGTTTCGGATGTGCCAAGGGCGGCGCGCAGTCGGGGTTCGTCAGCGATGAGATTGCGCATTCGCGCGATGCGGTCGGCACTCGATGCGATCATGTCCTCACGCGCCGTCCATCGTGCAACGAAAGGAACGATCGAAAATCGAACGAGAAGCGCAGCGATCGCGATTGCCGACCCAATTGCAATCACACGTCGCTCCCTCCGCGTCAGCTTAGCGAATGGCATGGAGCGCCGCCGAAAAAGTCTCATGGACGCGGTTCCCGTCATTGAAACGGGAGCTGGCGGAAAGGAAGCGAACGTTTTCAAGCGAAGGATCTGCATCCAACGCTGGCACTATGCTCGCCGCGTGATTCGCGGTGCCGTCGATTTGCCATTCATCCCCGTCAGCGCGGACACTCATCACCACCGCGTCGTGCGGAAGTCGCCTGCTGATCGCTGCGAGAACCCTAACGGGGTCAGCATGTCCAGAACCGGTCGAGGCCGTTGACGCCTGGAGCTCGAGCTGCACGAGTCGCGCCTGCATCGCCGCAGGCCCTTCGGCTTTCGCAGTCAGGTCAGCGATCTCCTGGTCTGCGCGTTCAAGTACACGAGAACGCGATCGATCGACGGCGGCAACTGCGAACGCAAATGCGAGAATGAGGTTCACCGCCGCACGAATTGTTCGCATTCGTCGTTCTCGCCGCACGCACTTTAATTCTGCGTCGGGGAAAAGGGTCTCCGACAATGGCGAATCGAACCCGATGGCCGCGCCATACGCGGGAAGAAACTCAGGCTGCAGTCCTCGAACTGCTGGAGTTTGACTTGGCTTGGTTTCGGCGGATGTCTCCTCTACTCGCCTTGTAGTCGTCACGCGCCGATCTACGATTTCGACTATCCCCTTCTCGCCGGCAGCCGACGGCGTTTCGAAAGTTCCCGACCGCACACCACCGGCGCCAAGCGCCCGTGCAAGTGAAAACGCGGCGGGCTCAACTACGCTGACCGCCGCCCACGATTGAAACGCCTCGATCCATGACTCAACGCGCGCTGAATCTGCAGCGAATACCAGGTCAGATGCTTCTGCGGCCGCCACAACGATGCGCGACGAATCCATCGCAAAGAATCTGTCTGGCTCGAGCGTGAGGATTCCGCGCCGTTCATCGGCCGCCACAGGAGGAAGCTTTACGTGTTTCACATGTGTGTACGCGAGTCCGATCGACAACCCGATTCCGCTTGCGTCGCCGAGTTGGTGGCGAAGCAGTGTTACAGCTTCTCCGGGCGCTCGCGGATCCCAGCGAATTTCGAAAGTCTGCTCGGGCTTCCGGCTCCATTGCGACACCGTTACGGCTCGGATGCGATCCTCCGTCAGCTCCACCCCAACTCGCTGCGTCACAAGTCGCGCTCCTGCCAGCGCACCAGGACGAGCGAGTTTCCCTCGATCCCGTAAACGGCCTGAATCTCGTGCGTTAGCGGATGTCCGTTGAGCCACCCCCGCGCCACGATGAGAATTCTCGTCGGCTCATCCACAAGCGATCCCGCCGCCGCTGACATCACCGTATCCGACGCAGAGCTGCGATTGATTCGTCCGTCGCCATCGACTGTCAGATAGGGCGCCGCCGCGACTGCGAGACGTTCCGAGACACCGTTGATCTCCCGCAATTCTTCCAGTGTTCGCAGCGGCCTCGCGCCGGGCATCCGCGGATAAGTCAGATCCGATCTCGCGACGACATTACCACGCGGTGCAGATTGGTCCGGCCCGTCATCGATCCACTGCCGCACAGATCTCGAGGCAGACATCGCCTCAGCCGGCCCGACGAAATAGGAAAACAACTTCGCGAGCTGCGGCTGCGAAGCGTTGTTGACGTCGAGACGTGAATTCACATCTACATAGACGATCGAAAACCGCTCATCGCTAAGGGCGGCCTCCGATTTTTGCGCTGATTCCGGTTCGAGTGAATTGAGATACGACGCTCGGTCTGACGGCTCGGTGAGCCGCGCCAGACTATCACGGACCACGGCTGCGCCCAGCGCCACTCCGCTCTCGGCGGCGTAGCGGCCGATCATTCTCGCACGGAGATTCGATGCGACGCCGCTTGCGCTCCGGCTCGACGACACGACTCGCGCGCCGAGCACCGTCAGGAGCACGATGAGCCAGAGAGCCAGCATGAGCGCAACGCCCTTTCGGCGCGACTTGATCATCGTTCCCTCAAGGCGGTCGCGACCAGCAGAGGTGACCCGGATGAAGCACCGCGCGAATCGAGGAACGAGACTTCAACTGCGGATGGAAACTGACGCGTTGACTCCCAGTGATCCTGCCATTCCACGTCATCTGGCGCCC
>JBDUEH010000022.1:0-12624 GCA_040002555.1 Gemmatimonadales bacterium
AACATCACGAATTGAATGGCACCTTCAAACCCGGGCGAAGAATCCGATCGAGAGCTGATCGCGCGATGGAGAGCAGGGGATTCACGAGCGGCTTCGTCACTCGTGGGCCGGCATGCCGACGCGCTCGCTCGCTTTGCGGTGAGTTCGGGAGAGAGGGAAGAGATAGAAGAGCTGGTTCAGGACACGTTCGTTCGGGCGTTCGGATCCCTGGATGCATTTCGGGGCGAAAGTTCCTTAAGGACGTGGCTGTTCACAATCGAGCGACGCTTGATGCTCGACCGCAGACGTTCCGAGCGCAGGCAGCGAGCGATGGTTTCGATCGAGCCGTCAGACGCATCGACGGAGTACGACGCGCTCGATGGACTTCTGGCCGAGGAAGCTGAGAATCGCGTGGTCACAGCCGTGAAGAGCTTGTCACCAACGCAGCATGAAGTTTTTTTGCTTCGCGTCGAACAGGGATTGTCGTACAAGGAAATCGCCGAAATAGTTGGCACAACCGAAGGCGCGGCGCGAGTTCACTATCACAATGCGATGCGCGCTGTGAAGGAGTTTTTGAATGACTGAATGCATGAACGCGGAAGTCCGCGACGCACTGCCGGACCTTTTGCACGGCCGGCTGGGCGATCTCGATAGAGCGACGATGAAGGCCCATGTGGAAAACTGCGAGGATTGTCGCGCGGAGCTCGCGCTCATGGAGCGCGTGCGAACCCATGCGCCGCTGGCGCCATCGATTGACGTTTCCCGAATTGTCTCGGTGTTGCCTGCTCCCGTTTGGTCGCCAGAACAGCAACTCGCGTACACCGCTCCCACTCGGCAGCGGTCGAAGATGTCGATGGTCTGGAAGGTAGCTGCGGCTTCGGCACTCATCGTCGGCGGCATGCTCGCGTTTTCGAAAACGAGAGCATCGGTGTCGTCAGGTGCCGCGGTTGCCACGGTTGCGCCTGCGCCTTCTGCCGCCGTTGACCTTGCGCCACCAGCCGTAACGCCTCCGCCAAAACAGGTTGCGAGTGCAAGTCCCGTTGCCGGCGCTGCGGTACAGCGGGTGGTCGCGGCTTCAACTTCCGGTCTATCACTTACGGGAGGACTTCAGGATTTGACTGACGCTCAACTCGAAGCGCTGCTCAACTACGTGGATAACGTCGAAGGCTTGCCGAACGCGGAGCCCGAGCCGATCAGTGTTTCTGTCGATGGTAACGAGGGTTTGCAATGATTCGATCGAGGGTTCTCTTGCTCACCGGAATTGTGGCGGTTCTGGTCGCCACGGTTCCGGGGGCTGGTTACGCACAGGACCCGCGTCCATCGATCGCTGCGCAACAGGATGGTCCGGCGAATCCGCGCAGGACCCAGCTCGAGAAGCAGCTGCGTCAGCGCACGGGTGATATGGTCAGGCGCCGCCTTGGGCTGAATGACGATCAGATGGGCAAGCTGCAGTCAACGAATCAAAACTTCGAAAAGCAGCGGATGGATTTGACATCGCGCGAGCGCGAGACCCGTCGAGCGTTGCGTTCCGAGTTGGTTGCCGCCGACGGCGCAAATCAGGCAAAAGTCGGGCAGCTGCTCGACCAGTCGATTCATCTTCAGCGCCAGCGACTCGATCTCCTACAGACTGAGCAGCGCGAGCTCGGCAAATTTCTCTCGCCGGTTCAAAGAGCGAGATATTTCGGAATTCAGAACGAGTTGAGAAAACGCGCTCAGGAAGTACGGGCCGGTGGGGGGATGCGACGACGACAGGGTGCGCGCGCTCCCTAAGTTGATGGCCCGAAGCGCAAGGCCAGCACAACTCGGGATTGGTCGCCGGGGCTGCTCCGACTTGTTTCAGCCCCTGGCAAAGTTTAAATACCGACTCCTGCCCGGGTGGCGGAATTGGTAGACGCAAGGGACTCAAAATCCCTCATGCTTCGGCATATACGAGTTCGAGTCTCGTCCCGGGTATAAGATTCGCCCATTTTACCGCCATGCGAGCCATAGTTAACACCGCGCCAGGCGGCTCAGACGTCCTCGAGTTGCGTGAGTTGCCGTCCCCGAACCCCGGATCGAACGAGATCCGCGTGGCCGTTCGGGCATCGGCCCTCAACCGCGCAGACATTTCCCAGCGAAAAGGCGCGTATGCCGCGCCTCCTGGAGCGCCGAAAGACATCGCTGGCCTCGAATACTCCGGTGAAGTTGAAAGTGTCGGTGAGCACGTGACGCTTTGGAAAACTGGCGATCGGGTAATGGGCCTTGTCGGGGGAGGCGCCCACGCTGAGCTCTTGTGTACCCACGAGCGCGAGGCGATTTCGATCCCCGCTCGATTGACGTTCGAGCAAGCGGCGGCAATTCCGGAAGCGTTTCTTACCGCTTACGATGCAGTCTTCCGTCAGCTTCGGTTGCAAGTGGGCCAGCGGCTCCTGATTCATGCGGCGGGAAGCGGTGTTGGTACCGCCGCAATTCAGCTCGCAAGGCTGGCCGGGCTCAAAGTCGTCGGCACCTCTCGCTCCGCAAACAAACTGGAGAAGGCGCGCCCTCTCGGTCTGGAGTTCGGAATCACCGCGTCGGCTGACAACTGGCCGGACCGCGTTCTGGAAATCTTTCCGTCTGGAGTCGACGCGGTTCTCGACCTTGTCGGCGGACCTTATCTAGCGGGCAACATGAAAGTGGTGACGTCGCGCGGCCAGATCGTCGTCGTAGGCCTCACCGCTGGACGCCAGCAGGATATCGACCTCGGATTATTGCTGCACAAGCGGATTCACATCTTCGGTACCGTTCTGCGGTCACGAGCGATTGAAGAAAAGATTTCGCTTGCTACGGAGTTCTCGTCGAAGGTTCTCCATTCATTCGATGACGGGTCGCTCGTTCCCGTTATCGACACGGTAATGTCGTTTGCGAACGTTCGCGAAGCGCATGACTCCATGGAGTCGAACGACACATTTGGAAAGATTGTTCTGAGCTGGTCGAAGTAAGTTGCAGGACCAGATGCGCTTCGATCTTTCCAACTTCTCGCTCGTCGACATGCTCCAGTGCGGTCGCGGCGTCCGCACGGCGGCCGCGGACGCCAGAACTGTACGAGACGCGGCACAATCGATCGTCGAATTCCTGTATCGGGAATGCGGTCATCCCGAGGCCGCGCGAGCGTGCGCTCTCATTCGATTCTACAAGACGTACCGATTTGAGGATCTGGAACCGCGCCTTCAATCGTTTGCGGCGAAGCAGATAGCGACCGGAAAACCCACTGCGCAGATGAAGTGCCTAACACTGCTCGCGTCGATTGGGCAGGAGGCAGACTGGTGCGATACGCGACAGTCGGTGGGACATCAGGCGATTCCGCTTCCAAGCGCTCAGATCGTCGAAGGCGCGCCTATGATCGCCCAGCTGATCCGGGAGATGGGCCTTGATTTCGCCGACGTGATAACGCCAGACACAGCATTTCTTCACGACCGCGTCGGCCGGAGCTATAACGTATTTCACGTCGAAAACGCACTCGGAAGTCCCCACATTCCTGCCCAGAAGGAATTTGTCGAGCGATATGGAGTTCGATCGGTACTCGGTTTCGGTGGTTTACTGGCCGACGGAGACCTCTTCGCGCTGATCATGTTTTCGCGCGGTCGAATCCCGGCCGAATCGGCCGTCAGGTTCAGGAGTATTGCGCTGGATGTCAAGGCGGTGCTCCATCCTCTCGCCCTGGTTGAATAGACCGGCGCGATGACGTTGCTGGCGATGTAGCGCGAGTCTAACTTTCAAGGCTCAACAACCTCACCGGCCACAACCGAATGCCTGACTACAAGCTTTCCGCCGTTCCCCGGAACGGAGAGAAAATAATTTTCGAAAACGGAGCTGTTTCCGTCCCCAATCACCCGATCATTCCGTTTGTGGAAGGCGACGGAACCGGCTCCGACATCTGGCGGGCATCCGTACGTGTGTTTGATGCCGCTGTCGAAAAAGCGTACGGCGGCGAGAAGAAGATCGAATGGATGGAAGTGTACGCCGGTGAAAAAGCGTTCAAGCAATTCAACGACTGGCTCCCGCAGGAAACTGTCGATGCCATGGCCGAGTTCCGCGTTTCCATCAAGGGGCCGCTGACGACACCGGTTGGCGGTGGCATTCGTTCGCTGAACGTGACGCTGCGACAGGTGCTCGATCTCTACGCCTGCATCCGTCCCGTCCGCTATTTCGAAGGTGTCGGCGCACCGGTGAAGGAGCCCGAAAAGGTAGACATCGTGATCTTTCGCGAGAACACCGAAGACGTATACGCCGGGATCGAATGGAAGGCCGGGAGCGCAGAAGCCACAAAACTTCGTGAATTCATCAAGACCGAATTCGGGAAAGACATTCGGGAGAACTCGGCGATCGGCATCAAGCCCATGTCCGAGTTTGGATCGAAGCGCCTCATCGAGATGGCGATCGCTTATGCGATCAACAAGTGCAAGGAGTCGGTGACGCTCGTGCACAAGGGCAACATCATGAAGTTCACTGAAGGTGCTTTCCGCGACTGGGGCTACGAAGTAGCCAAGGAAAAGTTCGGCGGGTCAACTGTTACCGAAACGGACATGTCGAAGAACGGTGGCGAGAAGCGCGCAGACGCAGTCATCATCCGCGACCGAATTGCCGACTCGATGTTTCAGCAAATGCTCCTGCGTCCATCGGAATACTCAGTCGTTGCCACCCCAAACCTCAACGGCGACTACTTGTCCGACGCTGCCGCCGCGCAGGTTGGTGGGCTTGGCATCGCACCCGGCGGAAACGTCGGCGATGGCGTGGCGGTATTCGAGGCAACTCACGGTACTGCGCCCAAGTACGCGAATCTCGACAAGATCAATCCTGGCAGCGTCATCCTCTCGGGAGTCATGATGTTCGAATACATGGGTTGGAACGAAGCGGCCAAACTCATTGTCAGCGGTGTCGAGAAGGCGATCAAGACGAAGAAGGTGACTTACGATTTGGCCCGACAGATGCCGGGATCGACCGAAGTCTCTACTTCAGGGTTCGGCGATGGGATCATCGCTGGAATGGGGAACTAGATGGCGGCTTCAGTGTCACTTGGTGCTGGCAACGTTAAAGAGTTTTCCGGATCGCTTCTGGCGATCGTTCTCAATGACGAGCCAAAGCTTGCCGGCGGGTTGATCGACCTCGATCGCTCACTCGGCGGATCGATTCAGCGTACGATCGATATGCGCGACTTTCGCGGAGCGAAAGACGAAACGTTTGCCCTGACTGGACCTGTCGGCGGCGCGCGGCGAATCGTCCTCGTCGGAACAGGAAAGATCTCTGATCGCCCGGGCGCATTTCGTCGGGCTGCTGCGCTCGCTGCGCGCCACGCGATGAAAGCGGGCTATGCCGATCTCGGATTCTACGCCGGTGAGCTCGATGCGCAGGAGGCGGAGGCAGCGACTGTTGGACTCATGGCAGGGTCTTGGCAGTATATGGATCTCAAGACTCCGCCTCCTGAGACGGAGCGACGCTCTCCGCTTGAAAAGGCCACGATTATCACCAGCAGCACCAACGCTTCGCGCGCCGGAGTCGCATCTGGCGAAGCGATCGGAACAGGTCACGCTCTCGCGCGTACTCTTGCTTTCATGCCTGGCAATCTTTGCACGCCGGAATTTCTCGCGAACACTGCATCGGACATCGCGGCTCGCCACGGCATGAAGATCACAGTCCTCGGCCGCACGGAAATGGAAGCCGAGGGGATGGGCGCACTGCTATGCGTCGCCCAGGGAACACCGCAGGACCCGAAGCTCATCGCCGTCGAATACAACGGTGGTCCAGCTGGCCAAAAGCCTGTGACGATCGTCGGAAAAGGACTCTGCTTCGACAGCGGCGGAATTTCGATCAAGCCGGCCCCGGGCATGGAGGACATGAAGTACGACATGTGTGGCGCTGCTGGTGTCCTTGGTGCGCTCGAGGCGATCGGCCGAATGAAGCTAGCGATCAACGTGGTGGGTCTCATTGGCTCGACGACAAACATGCCATCCGGTACAGCGATAAATCCGGGTGACGTTGTGAAGAGTCACCTCGGCAAATACATCGAAGTCATCAACACGGATGCCGAAGGCAGGCTCGTTCTTGCAGACGTGCTGTCATACGCCCGGCGGTTCAATCCTGCGGTCGTCGTCGATGCGGCAACCCTGACCGGCGCAATCGTCATCGCACTTGGTCACTCTGCGACAGGCGTCTTCAGCGCAGATGAGTCGCTCGTCGCGGAAGTGATTGCGGCGGGCAGAAGAGCTGGTGAGCCGGGCTGGGCAATGCCTCTTTGGGACGACTACAAGGAGTTGATAAAGTCGGAAGTGGCCGATATCAAGAACACCGGCGGACGCGCGGCCGGATCGATCACAGCTGCGATGTTCCTGAAGGAATTCACAGAGGATTATCCGTGGATCCATCTTGATGTAGCGGGCACAGCTTACTCTGACTCCGATCTCGCTACAATTCCGAAAGGACCTACTGGTACGCCGACGGGCACTTTCATCGAGTTCGTTCGCGGCAGGCTGACCTGACACACCTTCGGAGCCGGCTGAATAAACTGGCCCGCCTCGGCTTCGCGGCCGGGGCGTTTTGCGTTGTCGTTCCGGTGCTGGGCCATGGTCAAGTGGTTGTTCCGCCAGGTAGTGAGGTGCCGATACCACCCAAAGCAAAAACCGACACGGTCGCCGTAAAGGTCAACGCAGATACTATAAAGGCTGATTTTGGGCGCGGGGTCGGACCACGCACGGCAGACGTTGGTCCTCAATTTTCATGGAACCGGACTGAGCTTTTCGCCGGCGGAGCGCTGACAGTCGCCGATCTCCTTGAGCGCGTTCCATGGGCGACGTCTTTTCGCAGTGGATGGCTTGCATCGCCGAAATTCGTCGCAGTCAACGGTGACCTCGGCCGAGTAAAGATTTTTTTCGATGGCATCGAGCTTGACAACATCGACCCGCGAAGCGGCTCGATGCTCGACCTCAATACGGTTCAGCTATACACGCTCGAAAACGTATCAATCGAGCGTTTTGCCAATGAACTTCGCGTTCATCTCCGCAGCTGGCGAGCAGATCGAACCGATCCGTTCACCCGCGTTGATATTTTTACCGGCGACGAAAACACCAACGAATATCGCGGATACTATGGAAAGCGCTTCGGCAACGGTGCAGGACTTCAGCTAGCCGGTCAGCAATACAACACTCGCTCGGTCCGCCTCGGCGGCGGCGGTGATGCACTGTCGTTCATGATTCGCACCGGCATCGCAAAAAAAAACTGGAGCCTGGATGCGTTCGAGCTGAGAACCAATGCATCACGCGTCTTGCAGCCGACATTTGGTAGTGGCTTGTCGCTGCCGCCATTCCAGGGTGTTTACGACCTTGGGTATGTGCGCGCCGGTGTTGGAAACACAAGTGGCGGTCCGTGGCTTCAACTGATCGCGTCGACGATGCGGCTGGCGGAATCGAGTCCAAAACACGACGCCGCCTCAGCCGCGGGCCTGCTCATTCTTGCCGACACTAGTGACACGACGACCAGACGAAATCAGTTCGTTGTAGCCGGTGGGTATTTCCGCGGTCCGCTCAAATTCTCAGCGACCGATCGCATTCGCGCGTTCGACAGCAACGTCTATCACACGCCGAGTGTGCGGCTCGAGTTTGGAAATACAATTGGCATAGTCGAGTTGTTCGGCGAACGAAGCTTTCAGACGAAAACCACCCGCGGCGATGCAATTGTTCAGCTGACTCCGGTTCCGTTGTTTTCCGTAACTGGATCTGTATCGACAGCGGTTCCCGACAGCACGCCAATTGGCGGATCTCCGAAGTTTCTCGCCGCTCGAATCGAGGCCGGTGTTCGACTTTTCGGCCCGTGGCTGATCGGTGGCTTCGTCACTCGCGATACGGCGTTGCTCAAGCCGCCAACAGTGTTCGACACCGCGTACGTCGTTCGCTCGATAGGCCGGCGAAACGGACTCTATGCGGGATTGCGCGGCAAGCTCTACAAGGACATCAACGTCGATGTTCAGGGGACAATGTGGGATTCAGCTGGGTTCTACCAGCCGCGTTATCAACTAAGGTCGGACATCAACCTCGCGACCAATTGGTTGTCGAGGTTTCCAAGCGGAAATCTCGGTCTCAAGATCGGCGTGACTCATGATTATCGAACCGCCGTTTCGTTCCCCGTATCGGGTGGAGTTCGGCGGACGAATGCCAGTGGAATTCTGTCGGCCCTGGTCGAGATTCGAATTCTGCGCGGCGTGCTCACATACCAGGTTCGAAACATCGTTGGCGACCAGTACCAGATCATACCAGACTTTTTCATGCCCAGGGCGATCAGCTACTACGGCCTGAGGTGGGAGTTCTGGAATTGATTATGTCGTTGGTAGTTCGTACTTTAGGCGACTGCCTATGATATCCAGCATGACGGGATTCGGATCAGCAGAGGGTAAAGTCGGCGCTGCCGGAGTGAGCGTCGAGATCCGTACGGTCAATCACCGGTTCTTCAATCCAAGCATCAAGCTTCCCGGAATCTTTGCGCGGTGGGAAGGCGAAGTCCGCGAGACACTTCGCCAACGAATTGCCCGCGGCCATGTGGCTCTCACTGGACGAGTCGAACGTGACCAACAGCGCGGGCCCGGCATCAACGACGATCGCTTCGCCGAATACGTCCAGACGCTTCGCAATCTCCAGCAGAAACACGGTTTGTCGGACACCCTCGATGCGGCAACGATTCTAAACCTGCCGGGTGTCGTTGACGGACACTCTGACGAGTCAGATCAGGGCACAGTCGCCGAACTCATTGCCGTGGTGGACCAGGCGGTCGCTGCACTCCGGCAGATGAGACGCGAGGAGGGCGGCCGTCTGACGGTTTTTTTGCACGAACGCATTGACCTGGTCGAAAAATCAGTGGCCCGCGTTCGCGATCGCAGTCCGATACGCCTTGCGGAGCAGGCCGCCAGACTCAAGAAATCAGTTAAGGAGCTGGTGAACGGCTCGAATGTCGATCAACAACGACTCGCTCAGGAAGTCGCGATTCTCGCCGACAAACTCGACATCGCCGAGGAAGTGGACAGGTTCGAAGCTCATATAGGCTCGTTTCGTCAATCAATTACTGAGAGCGGGGAGGAACCAGTCGGGAAGCGGCTTGGTTTTCTTCTTCAGGAGATGGTCCGCGAGGCGAACACCATGGGCAGCAAAGCCAATGACGCTCCCATTCTTGCCGACGTAGTAGTCATCAAGGAAGAGCTCGAGCGAATCAGGGAGCAAGTCGAGAACATCGAGTGACCGGGTTTCCCGTTATTCTCTCGTCCCCCTCTGGAGGCGGCAAAACGACGATCGCCCATGAACTCCTTCGCCGACGTAGCGACCTGGGCTATTCAGTCTCGTGCACGACGCGATCGCCGCGCGCTGCTGAGGTGGACGGGGAGGACTATTTCTTTCTGTCGCCGGCGGAGTTCCTGGCCGCCCGCGACCGAGGCGAGTTCGCCGAGTCGGCCGATGTTCATGGCAGTAATTACGGGACGCTCCGGCGCGAGGTAGACCGCGTTTTGATGTCGGGACGACATGTGGTGATGGACATCGACGTCCAAGGTGCAAGGCAGTTCGTGGCTGCCTATCCCGGCTCGGTGCTTATTTTTGTCCTTCCCCCGGACGGCCGGGTGATGCTCGATCGGCTGAAGGGAAGACGGACCGAAAACGACGATTCCCTGGCCAAACGGCTGAATAGCGCCGTCCAGGAGCTTCGGGCTGTCGGGTTGTACCATTATGTTGTAGTGAACGAAGTTCTCGAAAAGGCGGTTCTGGCCGTTTCGGGAATCATCGATGCCGAAGGGGAAAGGCGAACGCGCATCAGTGGCCTCGACGAACGGATCAATTCGATCGTTGGCGATCTGGAGCGCGAGCTCGAACAAATACACAGGAGCAGTAACTAATGCAGGTTTTCATTCCGACCGAAGTCGCCAAGCATGCCACCAACAAGTATCTCGGCGTGCTCGTCGCCGCAAAGTTTGCGCGCGTACTCAACGAGTTCCCGCGTGACCGTTCGGCTCCGGGCGAGAAGAAGCTGACGACACGGGCACTCGAGGATCTCACGGATGGCGAGATCCAGTATCGCGTAGTGCCGCGCCGCCGCAGCGAATAGCCCACGTGCGGCCCTTCGAAGGCCGCCGCATCCTCCTCGGCATCACCGGGGGGATAGCTAGCTACAAGTCGGTCATGGTGGCGCGCCAGCTCACTCAGGCGGGCGCTGAGGTCGACGTGATCATGACGAGGGCCGCCCAGGAATTTGTGGGCGGCATCACGTTCGAGGCGGTGACTGGCCGCCGCGTGCACACGGAGATTTTCGGACCCGGAAACGCGCTGGACCACATTACACTCGCGCGTGACGCGGTTCTTTTTGTGGTTGCGCCCGCTACAGCGGATTTTCTAGCGCGTGCCGCCCACGGAATGGCAGATGATCTCCTCACCGCCGCCCTGCTTGCAAACACATCCCCCGTGCTGCTCGTGCCCGCGATGAACGACCGGATGTGGGCAAACGCTCAGACAAGGCAGAATATTCAGCAGCTCAGGAAGCTCGGTTACTCCGTGCTTGAGCCCGAGGAGGGACCTCTCGCCGTCGGCGAAGGGTCAGGGCCCGGCCGGATGCCAGAGCCTGAATCGATCGTGGCGGAAATCTCCCGGATGCTCGAGAAAACTGGAAGCTTGATCGGGCGGAATGTCGTGGTGACCGCAGGGGCGACGCGCGAAACAATCGATCCGGTGCGATTTATTTCCAACCACAGCACTGGCAAGATGGGTGTCGCAATAGCGCATGCTGCGTGGCGTCGCGGTGCGAGCGTGACCCTGATATCCGGGCACATGGATGTTGCTGCGCCGCACGGCGTTCACCTTGTCACCGCCAACTCGGTCGCAGACATGAAGGTCGCGATCGAAAAAAAACTTCCGTCGGCAGACGTTCTCATCATGGCCGCTGCTCCCGCCGATTTTCGGCCGGCGAATCCTGCTCCGAGAAAGATCAAGAAAGCCACGCGTACGGGAGCCAAACCGGCTCCGATCGAACTCACTGAAACGGAAGACATTCTGCGCAGCACGATGTCTTCGCGAAAACCGGGCGCGGTAATAGTTGGATTCGCGCTGGAAACTGAGGACTTGATTGCCAACGGCGCGATAAAGCTCGACGCCAAGGGACTCGATATGGTCATCGCAAACAGCGCTGTCGACGAGGGAACAGGATTCGGCGGAGACACAAACCGCGTCACGATTCTTACCCCTGGAGGCGGAGCCGAGGAAATTTCGATGATGCAGAAAGCGGAGCTCGCCGACGTGATTCTCGATCGGGTTGAAACGGTGTTGAATGGACGCTAGGGAACGGCTTCGTCTTTACCTCGAGCAGCGTCGGGATCTGGGCGAATCTGAGCTGGTTCTCGATTCGATGAGCGTTGACGAGGTGATGCGGGCAATCGGGGCAATCGCGCAGGGGATTCCTCCGACGGCATCCGGGCACCCTGGCGGATGGAGGGAAGTCCTGACAGCGAAGTCCGCTCAGGCGATTGCGACGCCCGACCGCGCCGAGGTGATTGTGCCGGCGCTCCCGGTAGACTCACAAGGACGAGACGCGCTTGCCGCAATCGCTGAAGAAGTAGAAAAGTGCACGCTCTGCTCGCTTTGCCAGACCGCGACTCGCGGTGTTCCCGGTTCGGGAAATCCGGCCGCGCGGCTGATGTGTATCGGCGAAGCACCCGGCGCGAACGAAGACGAACAGGGACTACCGTTTGTCGGCGCGGCCGGTCAGTTGCTGACGAAAATTCTTGGCGCGGTCAACCTGTCGCGAGAAGAGGTTTTCATTACAAACGTCGTCAAACATCGGCCTCCGGGAAACCGGAACCCCGCTCCGGAAGAGATCGCTGCCTGTACTCCGTACCTCATTCGGCAGCTCGAGATCATAAAGCCGAAAGTCATTGTTGCGCTTGGCACCTTTGCAGCGCAGACTCTTCTCAACTCAACAACGACGATAGGGAAGCTCCGTGGAGAGGTTCATCGCTACCACGGTATTCCTGTCGTCGTCACTTATCACCCTGCCGCCTTGCTTCGCAATTCGGCTTGGAAACGCCCCACTTGGGAAGATGTCCAGCTCGCCCGTAGAATTCTCGATAGCGCCAGCGGCGCGTGATCCCTACTCGGAGCGGCGCCCGCCGTACTCCGAAGACGCCGAGCAGGCGGTATTGTCCGCCATGCTCATGGACTCCGAAGCGGTGCTTCGTGCGACGGAGTATGTAGACGACACGATGTTCTACAGGGAGGGGAATCGCCGGATTTTTCGTGCGATGCTCTCTCTTTCGGAGCGCGGAGATGTTATCGACCCGCTCACCCTCTCCGAGGAACTCAACCGGCGTGGCGATCTCGAGTCGAGCGGCGGCAAGGACTACATCGGGTTTCTCGTCGATGCCGTTCCAACATCGGCCAACGTCGAGTACCACGCGAAGATTGTTCGCGAGAAAGCACTTCGCCGGCGGCTCATCGAAGTGTCAACGGCGATCGTCGCTGAAGCTTTTGAATCGGCCGCTCCGGCAGGCGAGCTGCTCGACGCGGCAGAGCATAAGATTTTTGAGGTCAACCAGAGTCGCGGCACCGAGGGATTCACGCGCATCAAGGAGCTACTCTGGCCAACGATGGAGCGCATCGAGCTGCTCCAGCG
>JBDUEH010000023.1:0-12427 GCA_040002555.1 Gemmatimonadales bacterium
TGCTCCCGACGTTCGTTGCGTGGTTGATCGACGCGTAGAAGTCGGTGTAGTCGCCAATCGCGGCGGGCATTCCCATGACGACAGCATCGCGAGAAACAAGGATCCTCGCCGTGCCTTCACGGGCACGCTCTGACGATGGACCGTCCTCTCTGAGAAGCTCGCTTAGCTCTGCCCTGAACGCCGAGAGCGCGGCGGGGTCGCGGCCCATGAGGCGGTTCATCGAAGACTCGTCGCATGCATCTGATGCAGGCGTCGGCGCGAGCAGTCCTTCCTGCACGCACGCGTGGACGTCGAGGACAGAATCGCCGATAGCCACGCCAACGCGTGAAACCGAGGCATCGCGTCTCGCGAAAACGCCAAAGGGAAGATTCTGTATCGGAAATTCGCAGCCCGCTTCGTTGGCGGATTCAACCCAGCTGCGTAGCAATGGATCGTGTGTGCGGTTGGTCACTTGGTCAGATGAGATTCATGCTTCTCGCTTCGTCCACCGGTTCGGTGAACGAGCAGGATCCGAACGAAACAGCGAGCGACTTTCTGGCTGCCAACAAATGCGATTCGTCGGCCAGGTTTCCCCGCCACCACGCGCCCGACTCATCGAACGTGATCGACGACGAATCATGTTCTTCCAGAAGATCGAACAAGGCCGATTCCGGAAGTCCGGCGTGATGAAATGCCGCAGCGAGGAAGATGTTAAGGTAGCCGAACATCGCGCCTTTGGGTGCGTCGGGCCCGTACGTTAGGGGATAGTCACCACGCAGTGCGTGATGCAGACCGGCAGTCGCCTTGAACGGCAGCGAAAGGTCAGCACACTTATCGATGAAACGAATGACACTCGTCGCGGATGGTATAGCGCTCGCCACTATGCCTCCCGTGCGCAGCTTTGCCTTCGCACCTGATTTGGCGATGACCGCGAGCATCGACAAAGAATCGTCCAGGTCGATGGGCTCCAGAAAAATCTCGAAATCGTCTGCGAACGATCGAACGGCCCATTCAATCTCAGTCGCACTGGTCACCGGCATTTCTACGGCGTCGATTACGATCCCCGGCACAACACCATCGAATGCGCGGTTAAACGTTGCGATCTCTTCGATGTCGGCATCTTTCCCTGCCAGTACAATTGCACTCAAGCGCCAACGGTGTCGCTGGTCGTTCACGAAAGTGCGTGATGCTGCGGTGAAATCGGAAAGCTGTGAAACGGGAAGAATAAAACGGCCAAGCAAATCGCGATCGCTTCCGTTTGCGTATCGCGCGAACTCCCGGACTGCGACGTCCATGGGATGGCAGGCTGGCGGAAAAAGTCCGGCGTAATCGATGATTCCGTTCAGGAAAGCACGCGCCAGTTTCATGCGCGCAATTTAGCCGCGACGATGCGACTAAAGAACCGGCATCCCCGCTGGACTGAGCGGCAGCGTAAGTGTGAATGTCGAGCCCTTCTCCGGCTCACTTTCAACCGTGAGATCGCCGCCCATCAGACGCGCGAGCTCCCTGCTTATCGCGAGCCCAAGCCCGCTCCCTTCAACCGTTCTGGTCAGACCGGCCGATATCTGCATGAATGGCTCAAAGACCGTCTCGTGCATCTCCTTTGCGATTCCCCTGCCTTTGTCGGTAAACCTGATCGCGACGAGGTGATCCTGCGCCTCCGAGGTGACGGTAACAGGACTGCCCTTAGGGCTGAATTTGGCGGCGTTGGAAAGCACGTTCACAAGGATCTGCTGAAGTCTCTCTCGATCGGCAATGACCGATAGTTCGGGATCCACATCTTTTACTTCGAACCTGATTCCGCATGATTCAAACATTGGCTCGACGAGGAAATGCGCTGCTTCGATCGCCGCTGCCACTGGTGCAGGCTCGAGATGAATCGGGATCCGACCGGTCTCCGTTTTTGCGAACGTGAGAACGTCGTTCACGATTCCAAGCAGATGTTGCTGACTTTTGCGTATCCGCGCGATCGCCTCCCGTTGTTGTTCCGTCACAGGCCCTCGCATCCCCAGCTCGAGTAGCTCTGCGTAGCCCGCGATTGCGTTGAGAGGCGTGCGGAGCTCGTGACTCATCGTCGCTAGAAAGTCAGTCTTGGCGCGGTCGGAGAACGTTGCGCGCGCGACGGCGGCAACCGCCTCTTCACGCGCAACGTCGGCTTCCCTGTACAGACGCGCATTGTCCATCGCCATTGCCGCTCGGCCCGCCAGGTCTTCGGCGAAGAGAAGGTCTTTCGGAGTGTACCGCACATTTGGATCCGTGCTGATGAACGTGATCGAGCCGAGCAGGCGGCCGCGTGCCTTTAGCGGCACGACCATGTACGAGGAAATCCCGAGCGAGCGGAGAATTCCTATCTGACGCTGGTCGTAGGATGAGTGGGCGAGCATTTCGTCCGACACTTCGGCGACCAGCTCCGGCTGTTGAGTCTCAAGAATTCGCGGCGCGCCCATCATGTCGGTTGCACGGGGCGGATACCGCAGCTCGAGCTCACGAGCGATTGGCTCGAGCTGCGGATCGGGATGGATGACCGCAAGCCGCTCGATCTTGTCCTGGTCGTTCAGGAGGTCGACGATGCACCAGGCACCAAGTTCGGGCATCGCCAATCGCGCGATGTTGGCGAGCGTCTCCTCGTAATCGAGAGACTGAAACAGCTTCCGGCTCATGTCGGCAAGAAAGAGTGCGCGCCGCTCCGGCTTGCGCCGATCGACCGTCTGCGGCCGGTTCGATGGCGGCGCATACGGTATCCGACGTGGCTCTGAAACATCTATTGAATCGGCCACCTTTTGTGAAGTCTCAAGAGGGTCTTTCATGCCCATTCTCTAGTCAAGAATCGAGCCGCGTGGCTAGCCAGAAATGTGATATTTGCGAATCTGGCAAACCTATTTTTGTGTCGCGAAGTCCCACCCTTGACGGAATTCAAACCTGTGCTAATTTATTGGCATCATGCTAGGTTTTTAGCACACATGGAGACACATGCCCGAAAACGTCACGCTCTCCCGACGCGAGCGACAAATCATGGACATCCTCTATCGACTGGGTTCCGCAACCGCGGCTGAGGTGCAGCAGCATCTTCCCGAAGCCCCGGGTTACTCGGCCGTGAGGGCCCTTCTCAGGATCCTCGAGGACAAGGGCCACCTGAAACACGCGTACGACGGCCCGCGTTACGTCTATGCGCCCATCGTTTCGCGGCCCATCGCCCAAAAATCGGCCCTGAAGCAGATGGTACGAACCTTCTTTGACGGGTCGACGTCGCAGGCAGTCGCTGCTTTGCTCGACATGTCGGCCAAGGACCTTTCCGAATCCGAGCTCGACCGGTTAGCCAAGCTCGTGGAGCAGGCAAAAAGCGAGGGAAAGTAAGATGAGCCATGTCGAGATAGTGGACATGCTGGTGGGCGCTTCGATCAAGAGTGCGGCGATACTCGCCATCGCCGGGCTGGTAAATGCGACGTGGCGCGGCTCCTCCGCTTCTGCTCGACACCTCGTCTGGACAATCGGCGTTGCGTCGGCGCTGGCGATCCCGGCGTTGGGCGTAATCGTGGCGCGGACGAACGCGCCAGTCGTTCGAGTCGCTGTGTGGACGCCTGCCCGCCAAGATCATCCCGCGGTTGTGAGTCCAGCGCAGCTCTTGCTTTATACGCCGCGACTTGATCTATCACAGCCGGCGCGAGCCGCCTGGCCCGATGCTCTCGACGCATCGACGCCAATCACGGAAATGCAAAGTGCGCCGTTGCCCATTCCGACGTCTTCGGTCGTCGTCGTATCACCTGCGCAAGCCATTGCGGATGCTCCCCGGGCCGGGCCAGGACTCGGTGATCGCTCCTCGACTTTCATCGCCAACGACCTTGTCTACCTGTATCTCGCCGGCTTCCTTGCAGCGCTTTCACCGCTCATTGCTGGAATCATCAGACTAAATGTCCTGGCTCGGCGCGCGCGGCGGTCAACGAATGGACGCTGGGTCGACCTCGTGTCAGTCACTCCGTCGATTGCGCATTTTGCAGGACGCGTACGAATCGTCGAAAGTGAGGACGCGACAATGCCAATGACGTGGGGAATCCTCGAGCCGACGTTGCTCGTTCCGGCGGCCTCAGGCGATTGGCCGGACTGGAAATGCCGCAACATTCTTCTCCATGAGCTTGCCCACGTCGAGCGCAGGGACTGCCTCACTCAGTTCGTGGCTCAGCTCGCATGCGCGGTCTACTGGTTCAATCCGCTCGTCTGGGTCGCCGCACACCGCATGAGGGTAGAGCGCGAGCTCGCGTGCGACGACCGTGTAATCAGTGCAGGGTCAATTGCCTCCGACTACGCCTCCAACCTTCTCGACGTAGCGCGGAGCCTGCGCTCGCCGTCGTTCACCTTTTCAACCGCAATCGCCATGGCCCGTCCATCTCAGCTCTCCGGGCGCCTGCTTGCCGTTCTGGATGCAACCAGAAATCGCAGTGGCGTCACGCGCGGAATCCGCGCATCAGTTTCATGCGCCGCAGTCGCTGTAGTAATCCCGATGTCGTTCATCATTCCAGGAGCGAGCGGAAACCCGTCGGTCATTCCAACCGCCGCCGGACGAACTCTGCACCGCCCTGCCACGCCGGTCTCCCGTCACACTCCCACGATAGTCGAAGCTTCGCCGCCGACATCGATGATGAGCTACTCGTTCACGACAGACGATCCGGCTTCGAGTCCGCTTCCCTTGATCTCATCGACGGCGCCGCTCGCGTCACTCCAGAGCGACGATTGCTGGGCCAGCAATGGCAAGGGTTCGACACACATCTCGAGCTCGAGCAATGATGAAGGGGACGCCCATCAGTCCTATAATGTTCGATACACTCGCGACAATTGCTCGCTCGAAGTGAGCGCCGACGGAAAATTCACGCTCAAGCCCGACCTCTCCGATATCGAAACAATGGCGAGCAACGGCTGGTTCAAGGTCGAAGAGCGGATCGGCCGGGAATCGCACAGGATTGAGATTCGTCGCGCAAGCAACGGATCGCTCGATCACCAGTACTGGGTCAATGGCGACCGCACGCCGTTCAATGACGAAGCGCGGGCATGGCTCGCCCGAACTCTGCTGTCAGTGGAGCGACGCACTGCGGTCGCAGCGTCAACGCGAGTCCCTCAGCTTTACCGCACCGGCGGATTGCGCGGGGTGATGTCGGAGATTGCGCTGATGGACGCGCCCTACGCAAAGAGCGTCTACTACAAGACACTCCTCGACATGGGAGTGAGTATTGACACGAACACTCTCAATACCGTCGTGCGCCAGGCGACAACGGATCTCTCGTCGTCCGATTACTACCTGGCTGAAGTCCTCTCCAAGCTTTCGTCGCAGCCATCGGTTAACGAAGACACATGGCGGACGTTCGCACAGGCGGCGGGCACGATGAAGTCGGATTACTACAAGTCAGAAGTCCTGAAGAAAGTCTTGAAGAGTGGCCGGCTCAGCACGCAGACTGTCGGAATACTTCTCAACTCCGCCTCGGGCATCAAGTCAGACTACTACCTGTCAGAGCTGCTTCGTAGCGTCGCGAGTCAGTACGCCGTGAATGCCGACACACGCCAGTTCTATGTGAATTCACTGCACCAGATCGAATCTGACTATTATCGCGCTCAGGTGGTCCAAGCCCTGAATGGTGACGGCGCGTGGGACGCGAAGACCAGCGGCCTCGTCCTGTCTTCAGTGGGTGAGATGAAGTCGGATTATTATCGGTCGGAAGCACTCCGCGCCCTGGTAAAGGCACACCATGTGAATGACTGGCCGACGTTTTTCAACTCGGTAGTCTCCATTCCGTCTGGCTACTACCAGAAGGAAACTCTTACGACTGTGCTCGCAGAACGACCGCTCTCTCGCGATGCGGTTGCCGGAGTTCTTGGTGTCGCAGGAAGAATGAAATCGGACAACGACATCAGTGACGTGCTCGATGCGGTAGCCCGTTCGTACCGAATCGATGACAGCCTGCGTCCTGCCTACGAAAAAGCAGTGGACGCAATCAGTTCCGATTATTACCGCGGCTCGGCGCTCTCAGCCCTTCGCCGCAGCATGGCTCGCTAGGCGGACAACCGGCGGACGCGGTTAAAGCGTCCGCCGCACCGCGCCGCAAGCGATTCTTGCACCGCTGTTTCCCGCTGGCTGCGAGATCTGATCGTCGGCAGCAGCGTGAATCACAATCGCGCTCCCATCCGCATCGAATAACGAAGTCGATCCGTCGGTTAGCGAAACACGATCGGTCGTAAACGAAGCTCTCCCCGTACCATCCGCGTTTACAGTGAAGTTCGGCGCGTCACCGGCATGCGATCCCGCCGAGTTATCCAGACCATGCTGCCGGCCAAGCGGGTTGTAGTGACCGCCCGCAGCGGCGAACGCCCCTGCCGATGTTGGCTCGCAGCTTCCAACGGCGTGGAAGTGAATTCCGTGCGGCCCCGCCGGCATGCCCGACACCTGCACCTCCACGTGAACGACGTTGTCAGCGTCCTGCCACATCTCGGCAGTCCCGCGGGTCTCGCCGGCAGCATTGGCGATCGTCGCATACGCTACGGCCACGCGATTGAGCGGGGCCGGTGCGTGAGCGCACGCGACGAGTGCCGATGCAAGCACTAACGTCGACAACAAAATGAGTTTGTTCAGCATTGGGGCCTCATCGAGAATGAAGGACTGTGCAGGACTGACAAGATACGCCGGTGCAACTCGAGAGCCAGACTAGCGTCCGGTCATGCCGATGGTCGTCATCCATTGGGTCAAACCGGGAAAATTCGGGGCGATTCGCACCAGTCTCAAGGCATTCTCCCTCGCCTTCACGATGTCGTGATTCAGCGCGTAAACCAGCGAGAGCTGATAGATCTTTTGAGGGTCGGGTGAAAGCTGTACGCTTTGCTCCAGCATCGCTATTGCGCGAGTATAGTCCTTTGCCTCGATCGCGATTACACCGAGCGAGTAAGCGGTTGACGAGCTCGGCTGAAGCGTGTTGGCCTTTTCAAGGTAAGGCCTGGCCCGGTCGAGCTGCTTCACAGCAAAGAGAGCACGACCCGCAAGGCGATAAGCAATCTCTATTCCCGGCTCGTCTCTGATCAGACCATCGTATTCAGCCACCGCGCCATCGACCTGTCCGCGCGCGATGTAGGCATCGGCCAGCATCATCTTCGCCTGCGCCCACGGCATTCCTCCGCGCGAGGCATTGAACGCAATGCTGTCGAGCAGATTCACCGGCTGGTAGGTACCACGATAGTCCGCGTTCTTCGACACCGGAACGAACGGCCAGCGCGTCGTCACCGTCTTGATCGTGTGATACGCAATGCGCTGGTCGAGCTCGGTGAGATCCATCCTGCGGGTGTACTCATCCCACGACGCGAGGCGAGTCGTATCGGCGGGCCTCCCGAGAAAATTCGCGTTGCGCAACGCTTCGAAATAGAGACGCGCGAGCAATACATAGCCGCGCTGATCTGGGTGCACGTGCTCCAGAAAAAGATCCGACCCGGGAATTCCGTACTGCGCCGCCGACGCGAATCCTTCGACTGCAGGCACGTACGTCGCACCGGTTTCCCTGGCGATTTTCTGTACGAGCGGCTGGAATTCACCCGGCGCACGAAACCTTACGACATCGAGATCACGTGCTTTTGCAAAATCCGCCGACGCACCGAGCGAGTCTCCCGCCGCGAGCGCGGATTTCGCCCGCTCAAATTCCCTCGTCGCGTCACTGTCGGGCGGCGATGCGTTCGTGCCGAACGGAACGAGATCCCTCAAGTTGCTCGGCGTACTCCCGATGAACACCGCAATTCCGGCGCGACGAAAGAGTCCGATCGCGTTGCGTAAATTGCTCTCGTACTGAGCAACTCCGCGCTTGTATGTCGCATCGCCAAGCTTGATTCGCTGATTGCTTACGACGCTCTCCATCCGGCTCGGGTCTGCCGCGATATCCTTACTCGACCGCCGGCCGCGAAATACTCCCAGAACGGCGTTCGTTGCGTTTCGCAGAAGGAGAAATGTCTTGAAGTGCTGAAGTCGCAGGTATAGCCGCACGAAGGATGGATACGATCCGAGTGTCTCCGTCGATCCGGCGCCCAGTGCCCCGTAATACTCGTTGTGTCCACCGTAGATCAGAACGGCGTCAGGCTTCTCCGCGATAACGTCTCGCGCGAGATCGGCTATCGTAAAGCTGTTCGTTGCTGCCATGCCGAGGTTGATGACCTCGACCGTGTCCTGCGGAAGCACATCGGCGAGCGCGTCGCGAAGCACTTGCGCGAACGTGCCATTGGGCGGATATGGGAATCCCGCGGCCGATGACTCTCCCATGACAAACAGACGCATCGAATGCGCCGGTTTGCTGACGAGGAATGGATCTCGGGGAGGTGACGGCGGAAACTGCTCCTGCGGGAAGTATCTCCGTCCGACATTCTCGCTCGGCACCTTGTACAGGCCATGGAGAACGGCTGGAGTATCGAAAGCCGCAAGATCACCGCCGTACTTGCCGACTCGAAGTCCAACCTCGAGCAACGCGACGAAAGCGAACGGAAGCAACAGCGTGATCGCCATGAAGAGCGCCGCTCGGCTTGACGACAGGGGCTGCGAAATAGCTGGACTCTTTTTCGGTTCAACGTTCGGCGGTTTTGTCGCCTTCGTTTTGCGAGACTGCTTGCCTGCCATGCCCTAGAAGATCGTATAGATGAACGGTGCCAGTGCGGAACCTTGAGCGAGCACGAGCAGTCCGCCTACTAGGACAAGCACGACGAGAATCGGAAGCAGCCACAGCTTTTTCCGCACGCGCATGAATGCCCACAGCTCGCCCATCATCCCGCCACTTGCCATCGATTTCAGACTCCTAGAATTGTCGTTCCATGCGCTGGCGTGCCGCCTCGGGCTCCAGCGGCTCTCGTTTCGCCCAGTAGCTGTCCGCCTCGAGCTTATGGGTCATCGGGTTTCCACCTGCCAGCCGGCGCACGATCGCAATCGGCGTAAGGACCACAAAGTACACGATCCCCATGAAGATGGGTGTAGTGATTTTGGAAAGCAGGTGGGCGAGCGCCATCCATGCGCGCTCGACTGGCTGCAATCGCGCCGGTACCGCGAGCCCCGCGACACCAAGGGCCGCAGAGAGCGAAGCCAACACGTGCCACGTAATTTCGCGATGCCTCAGGAACGCGATCAATCCGAGGACAGCAAAAGCACCGCACAGCGTGAAGGCGAATTTCCGACCCGTGGAGGCGGTGTACGGCGGTGTTTGCCTTACCATTAATCGAGCGGAATGGATTGCTGCCACGCGTCTTCATTGAAGTCGGGCTGTGATTTCTTTGACAGCAGAAACGGCCCGATCGCAAGATAGTCGAGGTGCGTGCGCATGAAGCATCGGTACGCGTCGGCCGGCGAACAGACAATCGGCTCGCCTCTCACATTGAACGAGGTGTTGACGAGCATTGGACAGCCAGTGATCGAGTCGAACGCGGTGATCAACCTGTGGTAGAGCGGAGTGCGCTCGGTTGACACGGTTTGAATGCGCGCCGAATAGTCGAGATGCGTGACGGCTGGAATGTCTGAGCGTGGAACGTTGAGCAAATCGATTCCCCACCGCTCGCCCATCGCGGCTGGCATCGAGAGTCGTCGCTCTCCTTTTACAGGCGCAACGACCAGCATGTATGGAGACTCGGCATCGAGATCGAAATATTCCGACGCCCTGTTTTTCAGAACGCTCGGTGCAAATGGACGAAATCCTTCGCGGAACTTGACCTTAAGATTGATCAACGCCTGCATTCGCGCGCTTCGAGGGTCGGCGAGAATGCTTCTCGCACCGAGCGCGCGCGGCCCGAACTCCATGCGACCCTGAAACCAGCCAATGACCTGCTCATCCGCGATGAGCTGCGCGACGCGCTGAACCAACTCCTTTTCGTCGAAGTGTTCGAATACGGCACCTGACTCGGTAAGCTCCTTCTCGATCGACGCCTCATCATACGAAGGTCCAAGCAGCGCGCCGCTCATTCCGTCGGGCGATTGCAGAGAGCGCGGCTGATCGAAATGCCGGTGCCACGCCAGTAGCGCAGCGCCCAATGCTCCGCCAGCATCTCCAGCGGCAGGCTGAATCCACACGCGATCGAAAGGGCTTTCCCTCAACACGCGTCCATTCGCTACGGCGTTCAGAGCAACACCACCGCCAAGACAAAGCGACGACAATCCGGTATCACGGTGCGCAGTCTTCGCCATGCGAAGGACGATCTCTTCGCATACAACCTGAACGCTTCGGGCGAGATCCATTTCTCGCTGAGTGAGCGGCGATTCCGCAATTCGCGGCGGGCCTCCAAACAAGTCGTCGAAAGCGGTACTCGTCATCGTAAGTCCGCTCAGGTAGTTGAAATACTTCTGATCGAGAGTGAACGAACCGTCTTCGCGAAGGTCGATCAGGTTCTTGTAAATCGCATCGACGTACTTCGGCTCTCCGTACGGCGCGAGACCCATCACTTTGTACTCGCCCGAGTTCACCTTGAATCCAGCCTGGTAAGTGAACGCCGAATAGAGGAGACCAAGAGAGTCCGGCCAGTGCAGCTCCTTCAACAGCGTGATGTCGTGTCCCTTCCCGATCCCTATCGACGCTGTCGCCCATTCGCCAACGCCATCGATCGTAAGGATTGCCGCCTCCTCGAACGGCGATGGATAAAACGCACTCGCCGCGTGTGACTCGTGATGCTCTGCGTACAGCACCTTTCCGTCAAAGCCATCGAGCGCGGTGCGAATCGCCTTGTCGGTGTAAAGCTTTTCCTTTATCCAGAGCGGCCCTGCTTTGAGAAATGAGCCGAATCCGCGCGGGGCCACGCCAAGGTAAGTCTCGAGAATTCGCTCGAACTTGATTAGCGGCTTATCGTAGAAGACGACAGCGTCCAGCTCCGCCAGCGATGTACCTGCTTGTCTCAGGCAGAAATTGACCGACTCAATGGGAAAAGCGTTGTCGCCCTTCTTTCTTGTGAATCTTTCTTCCTGCGCCGCCGCGAGGATAAGGCCGTCACCGATCAGGCATGCCGCACTATCGTGATAGAATGCGGAAATGCCGAGCACATACCGGACACTCAAATGGTTTTGGGTGGAAGGCGATTCATGAGACCAAAGCTGGGCATTGGCGATGAACGCGCAAGGCGCTTCGCTCAACGACTACCTGGAGTAGCTGATGTCTGATTGGCGAGAGCGGCGGAACGGTTCCACGACGCGCGTGAAGATCTGCTGCATGGCGAGCGTCGACGAAGCGTGGCTTGCCGTCAGCGCCGGAGCGTCGGCACTCGGATTTGTGTCGAAGATGCCAAGCGGTCCCGGGCCGATTGCAGAAGGATTGATAGCGGAAATCGTTGCCACTGTTCCGCCAGGAATTGCGACGTTCCTGCTCACCTGCGAGACGACGGCGGCACCAATCATCAACCAGCAGCGCCGAACGAGAGTCAACACGATTCAGCTCGTCGATGGGGTCGAAGACGGAACCCATCGGACTCTTCGCCGCGAACTGCCGGGAGTTTCGATCGTGCAGGTAATTCATGTAACGGGACCAGCTTCGCTGGATGAGGCGATGGACGTCGCCAAACACGTTGACGCGTTGCTCCTCGATTCCGGCAATCCATCGCTTGCCGTCAAGGAACTCGGCGGCACCGGTCGCGTGCACGACTGGACGGTGAGTCGTCAAATTCGGGACCAATCGCCCGTTCCGGTTTATCTCGCCGGTGGACTAAATCCATCAAACGCCGCGAGCGCGATCGAGCACGTCGATCCTTTCGCGCTCGATGTTTGCAGCGGACTTCGCACCGACGGGAAGCTCGATCCCACAAAGGTCGATGCATTCATGGCTGCGGTGCGGAGCATGGTTCAGATATAGAAAAAGGCCGAAGCCTGGAGGCTTCGACCTTTGACCATGCCGGACGAACTATCCAGCGACTGCGGTGAATTCGACGTCGATCGAAATCTTGATGTCATCGCCAACCACGAACCCGCCAGCTTCGAGCGCCTGATTGTACGTTAGTCCGAAATCGCGGCGATCGATCTTTCCCTTCGCGCTGAAACCGATCCTCGAACCGCCCCACGGATCGATGACTGCGCCTTCGCTGGTTACGTCCAGACCGACTTCGCGAGTCGTGCCGCGAATCGTGAGGTCACCGTAGAGCTTGAACTCGCCCGTCGTATCCCCATCGACGCGCTTGCCCTTGAACTCGATCGTCGGGAACTGTTCCGCATCGAAGAAGTCAGCCGAGCGAAGGTGGTTATCGCGCATCTCCTGCCGTGTGTCGATGCTTGCGACGCCGATGTTCACGTCCAGACCGAAGGTTTTCGGATTCGAGATGTCGCCGGTCAACGCCCCAGAGACGTCAGAAAAACGGCCTTTGACGTTGGAAATCATGAGATGTTTCACCGCGAATTCGACTCCCGTGTGCGATGCGTCGATCTGCCAAGCGGTGGTGACTGGTGCTTCGAGTGTTGCTGTTGACATTGTCGTTTTCTCCAATT
>JBDUEH010000024.1:0-12212 GCA_040002555.1 Gemmatimonadales bacterium
GCAGCTCTGAGCTCGGTGAAGAAGGGCTCGACGGTCAACATCCGCGGCCTCTTACCCGAGCAACCGCCGTTGCAGACTTCGGGTTTTTACTCTGGCCGCGCAGCATTGGGGGAACAGCGGCCGAGGAATCACTCACTCGCGGTACACCGCCAAAATACCTGCTGATCTCCGCGACTTTCTTGAACGCTCCACGAGCGCTGTCGGTCGCATCGATGGAGAGCGCCGGATTCATCACGTCATCCAGCCACTCGTACAGCCCGCCGCGAAGAAAGTATACGCGCTTGTAGCCAAGCGAGCGAAGAAACACCCACCCCTGAGCGGCGTGTGCACCGCCGTCCGAATAGAGCACGATAGTTTCATCGCGCCGGAACGGAGTCGTGACCAGGTCGCTCAGCGAGACTCGCTCGGCGCCTGGGATGTGATACTCCTCGAATTCCGCGGAATCACGAACATCGACGATGCGGACTCCTCCGCGTCGTTCTTTTATCCAGCCAGCGAGCTCAATTGCGGTGACGTGATCATCCTCGCGATCGACCGTCTTCGCCAAGTTCGAAACGTCAACTAGCGCGTTGCTTGCCGCGACAGGCGATCCCGCAACCGAGGCAAGGCCACCGAGCACCAACGCAGCCAATGCCAGTGGTCGATACAGGTTCGCGCGCAACTCGGTGCGCACTGTCAAACCCGTCTCGCCGATCGGCGTTCCAGCGCTTCCGCGCCACGAAATCCCGCGATCGCAACGATCACTATTCCAAACACCACGACGCCGTACGACACGTGAAGTAGCTGTGGCAGGGTGTACGCACCTCTCCCCGTGCTATCGTAAAACGTGGAGAACTTGTCGAACAACAGGCCCATCGACAGCACACCGGCGAACATGCCGAATACAACGAACAGTCCATCGATTCTTCCCGTCGCCGCGGAAACGCAGGACGTACCCGGGCACAATCCGCCGAGTGCGAAGCCGGCGCCGAATACGAGGCCGCCAACGAGTTGCGGCGCGAGGAACGTCTCTGGAAGGTAGATCCTTGATATATCAACGAATCCGATCCACCCCAGCCAGAACACACCGAGCATCGCGGTGAGAATGGCCGTGAACATCACTTTGAAGACGGTTAGATCGCGCAGGTAGAACTGGCCGGCAAGCTTTCGCGCGCTTCCCATTCCGCTCCGCTCGAGGAACCATCCGAACGCGATTCCGATCACGAGCGCAAGACCGAGGGTGGCGCCGTTGCTGAAGTAGCCGAACTCAGTGAACGGCGCCGTCACAGCCACGCTCTCTTGAGAAATGGAGCGACCGCGTAAGCAGCGGCAAATGCGGCAATCATGAAAAGCCAGCTCCCAACGCTGAGAAGGGCGCCGCCAGTCAACGCCTGACCGCTGGTGCATCCGCGCGCGAGCATTGCGCCAACTCCCATGATCGCCCCGCCGGCAAAAGCGAAGACCAGACGTGCGCGATCGGTAATGCGCGGTCCGCGTTCGATCGTCGCGTGCAGCCTTCCGGCAAGCGAAGCCGAGACGAGTCCGCCGATGATCACGCCGGTCAACTCAATGACGAGCCAGTCAACGGTTGGCTTACCGTCAACGCCCAGGTATCTGGCGAAGTACGCGTTGTTGTGTGTGGCGTCTGGTGCGATCACCGTCGACACGGTTGCTGCCGCGCTCGCAAACGCTCCTGAGGCTCCAAGCCCGCGACCCACAAGAACGAACGCCGCGAGCAGGACGAGTCCGAGGCCGATCCCGGCGAGATAGGGATTCGAATACCCTCGCACGACTCGCGGAACCGCGGCGGATTTCAACGCTCCCGCCGCGGGCAGATCGATTGCAGTCACTAGCGTGTCGCTTTCGTTTCTACGGGATAGGTCGTATGCGCAGACCAGTCTTCAAACGATCCGTCATAGAGCAACACCGGATGACCCGTGAGACGAGCTGCGAACAGCATGCCCGTTGCCTGCTGGCCGATGTGGCAGTAGCCGACCACAGTGTCACCTGGCTTTACTCCGGCTTTTTCAAATAGTGCTTCGAGCTCAGACACCGTCTTGAACTTGAGGTCGTCGTCCGAAATGTCAGTGTACGGAAAACTCTTCGCCCCCGCGATGTGACCCGTGCGCTGTTTGCCGCTCATGCCACCGCCGGTTTCCACGCCATCGTAAAATGCGGCTGCGCGTCCATCGACGACAGAGATACCCGGCTTGCCGACATTGGCCTTCACGAATTCAGCGTTGACGACTAGCGGCTTGATCGACAACGGCGCAAGCGATCCCGTTGACGGTGCAGTTGCGTCGGCGGTGAGTGCATGGCCATCTCTCTTCCAGGCGTTCGTTCCACCGTCGAGGAGTGAAGTGTTGTTGCCAAGGCCGGCGTAGTTCAGAGTGAATACGAGGCGGGTTGAAGGGGTGATCCAGTCATTTCCGTAAATCACGATGATGCGCGAGTTGTCCGAGATTCCGAGCGCGGCAAGGTCGTCGTGCAAAGCACTCGCCGTCGGCATTTGCAGCATCAATCCACCGGGATGTTCGTGGTCCGAAACGGAGATGTCTTTCAGAGACACGAGACGAGAACCCGCGATGTGCGATGCCTCGTACTCCTTCTTTTCACCAACATGAAGCAGAACCAGGTTCTTGTCGTTGATGTGCTGTGCAAGCCACTGCGTCGAAACGAGCGACGCCGGCCTCGGCTCCTTTTGCGCTTTGGCAGCCACCGGAATCAGCGCCGTCAGCACCACCATGGACGCAAGGCGAAGAATGCGAGAGTTCATTTTGCTCAGGCCCCGATTTGAGGATTCGTGCGCAAGGGATTCCGGCGCACGAAGTACACTACGGAATTCAAAACAGAAGTAGTTGATCGAACGGTGCTGGTTGTGTGACGGAAGTGTGAAATCGTCCGCTAGCGAGCGAGTCGGTACCCGATCTTCCAGACGGTGAGAATGTGTCGCGGGTTCGCCGGATCCGACTCGATCTTTCTCCGTAGCTCAGCGACATGCGAGTCAACTGTACGACTCATCACGAAGGCACCGTAGCCCCACACCTCGCGCAACAGCTCGCTCCTGCTAGCGACTGCGCCATCGCGCCTGATGAGCGCGAGAATCAACTCGTAGGCTTTGGGGGTCAACCCGCATTCCTCGCCGCTGCGCGACACGATGCGAGTCGAAAGATCGATGACGATCTCGCCGAATTCGATCTGTGACGGCGGCTCCGGTGGAGGCGCCTGCGCCGACCTCCGTAGCAACGCCGCAATTCTTTCGAGGAGCTCGACAATGCTGAATGGCTTCGTGACGTACTGATCCGCGTCCAGTCGAAACCCGCGAATCTTGTCTGCCTCCTCTCCCCGGGCCGAGAGGATTATGACCGGCATCTTCCCGCCAGAGCCACGAAGATTCCGCAGAACCTGATACCCGTCCATCTCCGGCAGCATCAAGTCGAGAAGAACGAGATCCGGCTTCCAGCTTTGTCCAATTTCAACGGCGATGCGACCGTTGCCGGAAACTCGTACCTCGTACCCTTCGAGCTTCAAATTGTATTCAATGCCTTCGGCGAGATCGCCATTGTCTTCGACAAGCAGGATCTTCGCGCTCATTCGTGGATCGCCATTTCTGAAGACAAGTTCGCGTCTCGCGAGCTCGCTGCGGCGACCGCAGGCAGAGTCACGATGAACGTCGCGCCCCCGCCAGGAGACTCTTCCACCCACGCCAGACCGCCGTTCTGCGACACGACGTCGTTGACGATCGTCAGCCCGATTCCACTTCCGGCTGCATCGGTGGATGTCTTCGAACGCGCAAACGCCGTCCAGATGCGCTTGCGGTCGGACTCGGGAACACCATTCCCCTCGTCTGTGACGCTGATCACTGCGGTTGACGGAGCTCGACCCTCGACGACGACACGAATAGTCTGACCAATCGGTCCGTACTTCACGGCGTTGTCGAGAAGATTCACGATAATGTGCCGCAGCGGCTCGGGACGTAACATCACGCCAAGATGCTTGTCAGAATCCTCGTTAGTTGTCACCTCGATCACCGCCTTTCTCGACGCAGCGAGCGGCCTGAATTCCTCGACGATACGCTCGACCTCTGTTTCGAGATCGATCGGTTCATCCGGCGACGTGTCGGGCCGGCCAAGACGTGAAAAGCGAAGGACATTCTCCACCAGGTTGCCTAATCGTGTGGTTTCCCGATCGATGTGATTGAGCGACCATGCACGCTTCTCCGGAGTCGATGCGCGGCCGGTTTGAAGCGTTTCGATGTACAGCTTGATCTGCGCGAGCGGCGTTCGCAGCTCGTGCGAAATGCTCGACACGAAATCAGCGCGAAGACTCGACAGCTCGGTCTCCTTTCGAATCTGCGCGAATGCGACAACCGAGAGCATTGCGGCAAGTGCGAGCAGACCGAGCAGGAATGGAAGTCTTGACGCTGGCGTTCCGCCAATGATGAGATTCTTCGCTTGCTCCGGGCGCATCAGCACTTCGACATACATGCCGCCGAACGGAGCGGGAAGCTGAAGCTTCGAGACTGTGGGGAACGCGGACCCCGGAGATGAGTTGAACACAATGTTTCCGGCCGCGTCGGTTGCTCTTAGCGCGACCACGTCGCGGTTGCGCTTTCCGGCGGTGAACGATGCCGGGAGCAGCCCTTTTCCATCAAGGACGGTCGCGAACGTTCGTGCCAGAGCCGTTGGCGTGTACTCGACACCGTAAATCATCGTGTCGCCCCACGCCGTCGGCATCAGGGTGTACGACATCGCTCGCGACCGGCCATTCTGCCGGCCGATAATGAAGCCATACCCGTGCTCGTCCCGGCTCGCCTCCCTCGCTTGATAGGTCAGCGTATCTGCAATCCACCGTCGCTCGGAGTCCGTGTAGACCGACTTCCCGGTCATCAGGTCCGTGTTCATTGCGGTCATCATCCGGTCCGGCATCGGATCGATACGCCAACCTTCATCCTTGTTCACGTACAGATTCTTCGCGACGTCCACGTTTCTCGACCCGAGCTTGAACGCGAAAAAAGTCGCGGGATTGGGCCCGATGCGAGCGCGATTGCAATCGCACTTCGAATCGTATGGCAGGTAGTGAACGAGATCGTCGGCCTCGGGAACACGCGGATTAGTGTGCATGTTCTCGCCGTGGTTCACGGCGCCCACGACCTCCACGGCAGAACCTGATAGCTGCTGTTGCAGATGTTCGCCGTAACTCCAGGCCGTGAACGTCGCAAACTCCTGAAGCGCCTGGTGGACGAGACGGTTCTGCCCCCGAACGACACGCTGCGCATCAAACGCGGCGAACGCCGTCAGTGCGATGCTCACCATGAGCACGAGCAAAGGCCACCGCAGGCGGATGGACGAGGAGTTCATCCGTAAAAGCTATTTCATACCTGACTGAGCGTTGTGCGAAAAGTGTGAAATCCTTGTCCCCTGAATGCTGGGCTGGTCCGTTACGGAGCTTATCGCTTGTAGCCGATAGCAATTGCTATTAGCTGAAAGCTATAAGCTCCCTCCTGCACTGCCCGCCCTTACCGGTACCTGCTGTGCCCGCCCTTACCGGTAGCTGCTGTACCCGCCTTACTAAGAGCTAGTTTCACCTCTATAGTTTGATTCTCTAATGTCCGACGAACCGCGCGAACTAACTGGAGTCGTCGACGATCGCTACTCGATCGAGCGTGAGCTTGGACGCGGCGGCATGGCGGTCGTTTACCTCGCGCGAGACCTGCGCCACCGAAACCGTGTCGCCCTTAAAGTCCTCACTTCGGACTTCGCCAGCAATGTCAGCGGCGAGCGATTTTCGCGCGAAATTCAAATCACCGCAGGTCTTCAGCATCCTCACATTCTTACGGTTTTAGACTCAGGAGAAGTGGACGGCCATCCGTACTACGTCATGCCATATGTCGAGGGCCCGACGCTCGAAGAGAAGCTCAGGAAAGAGGGCGCGCTGCCGATTGGCGAGGCCCTGGAGATCGCGAGTGAAGTAGCTGACGCGCTCGCTCACGCTCACACCGAGGGCTTTGTCCACCGCGACATCAAGCCGAGCAACATTCTCCTCGCGCATGGGCATGCGATGGTCGCGGATTTCGGGATCGCGAGAGATTTCGAGAACGTTTCCAGCGAGCAGCTCACGCGAACGGGAATGGCGGTGGGAACCGCCGCGTATATGAGTCCCGAGCAGGCGTCCGGAACGCCTGTCGATGGACGAAGCGACATCTACAGCCTCGGGTGTGTTCTCTTCGAGATGCTCGCGGGTCATCCGCCGTTTCGCGCATCGAGCCCGCGAGCCCTGATGGCGAAGCATTGGCTAGACGACGTCCCAAGCGTTCGCGCCGAAAGATCTACTGTGCGCGGATCGCTCGAAAATCTGGTAGCGAAAGCTCTCGCGAAAAATCCGGCTGACAGATTTGCAACTGCGGCCGAGATGGAGGACGCGATTCAAAAGGTCAGCACGGAAGAGAGAGTCGCGGACTTCGCGATGACACCGCGAGATTCGCTGGGGCAGCCGATTATCACTCTTTCGCCGGAAGCACGCCCGGCGTCAACCGCTCCATCCGCGACAGCGTTACTGACTGCTACCGGCACGAGGCAGGTTTCCTTAAGAAATATCGGAATAGCTATCGCGGCTCTGGTCGTCACCGCCGCCGCGGTGTTCTTCATTGCTCGGCCTCGTGATGCTGCTCTCGATCGAAATCGAGTGATGGTCTTTCCGCTTCTCGTCCCGGCTGATTTCAGCGGATCGAAGACGGTCGGCGAGGATGTCTCGACCATGATCGGAAGCGCCCTCGACGGCATCGGTTCGCTCCGCTGGATTGACGGCTGGACGCTCCTTGACCCGGCCAAACGGCAGGACATGGGGAACGTGGCCGACGCCGATCTCGCTAGTCTGGCCCGCTCCAAACGCTGCGCGTATTACCTGAAAGGCCGCCTTGCAAGTCGCGGCGATTCATCGGCGGTGTTTCTCGACCTTTGGGATGTCGCCGGAGACTCGAGCATCGCCAAGGGAACGGCCATCGGACATTCGGCTGACGAATGGAAGCTTGGACTGAGGGCGGTCAACTCGATTTTGCCTTCGCTGATTCCATCGGGATCGCGAGACGTGCTCGCTGAGTGGAATGATAGAAATCCCGGAGCGATTGCGAGCTTCCTGCTTGGCGAAGCGGCGTTTAGAAGAGTGCATCTACCTGAAGCGCTCGAGCATTATCGCGATGCAGTCAAGGCTGACTCGACGTTCGCTCTCGCCGCCATTCGTGGCGCGCAGGCCGCAACATGGAATCATCACTCGAGCGAGGCCGAAGCGTTTATCGCTGCCGCTTTGCGTCAGCCGATGTCTCCCCGCTACACCGCGTTCGCACAGGGTTACAGGTACTACCTGGCAGGCGCGGCTGATTCGGCCGCGTCCCAGTTCAGGACCGCTCTCTCGATCGATCCCGAAATGAGCGTTGCCTGGATGCAGCTCGGCGAAGTGTACGTCCACCTGCTGCCGGAAGGCGGCAACCCTGACTCGGTGGCGCGTCAGGCTTTTGACGAAGCGCTCCGACTCGATCCGGCGGCGAAGAATCTCCTCTATCACTCAATCGAAATACGGTTGCGACATGCTGATGTCGCCGCTGCCAAGCCGTTGCTAGCGGAATTTCTGGCGGCGACTCCGGACACAGTGCTCGCGCAGCAGGTGAACGTGATGTTCGAGTGTGCACGCGATGGCGCGAGCAAAATGCCATGGGCCGAAGTCGCACGAGAGCGACCGTTGGCGGTCATCACCGCCGCGACTGCCTTAAAGGGTGGCGGCTCGCAGCTCGATTGCGCTCAAGGTGGATATGAAGCGGTCATTGCCCACGACACGGCGGCGGGAACGTCAGGTCGGAGGTGGATCGCAATTATGGGGCTGGCTTCATCTCTCCTCGCGCGGAACAAGCCGGTGGATGCGAAAGCGCGTATGGACGATTTCATCGCGAAGAAATGGGGCGGGTCGTCGTTCTACCTGATGGCCGCGCCGTTTGTCCCGCAATTAAAGGAGGATGCCCGCGTCGTCGCGCACCAGGACGAAGTCACCTACGGCGAGAACTACGCGAAATGCCCATACACGCAGCGGCTCTGGCAGCTGGGAGTCTGGGAGGCTCTCGACGGCCGGCCGGCAGTGTCTCGGGCAATTCAGAAAGATCTCGAGGGGCGGTCGCTAAAGAGTGGCATTCCGGGAGACGCGCGGATGGGGAGGTCGATGGCGGCGTTCGCGACTCTCGCAGAGGGTGACACTGCCAGGGCATTCGGTCTTTTCAAGCAGCTGATCGACGAGCCGGTTCCGGGGGCCGACCTGGCTTGGGACGTCGCCGCCCCTCGCGGAGGCGAGCGACTGACGCTAGCCCGGCTGATGGTCCGGAAAAAAGACTATCGCAAAGCCATCGATGTCGCCAACGTATTCGACGCTTCATGGCCGGCGATCTATCTATTGTATACGCCGCAGAGCCTGGAGCTCCGTGCGGATGCGGCGACGGCAGCAGGTGAATCAGAAATGGCATCACGCTTCAGACAACGACTCGCTGATCTGCGTGGCGAGCGGGTGGTCGCAGGAAAGTAAATCTTCAACTGGAGACAACCGATGGCTGCAAAGAAAGGCCGCAAGAAAGCGAAGAAGGCCGCGCGACGGAAAGCTCCGGCGCGAAAGAAGAGCGCGAGCAAGCCGCGTCGAAAGACCGCTGCAAAGAAAAAGTCAGCAAAGAAGAAATCAGGAACGAAAAAGCGGACCGTCGCTCGTCGCCCTGCGCGCAGAAAGGCCGCGAAGAAGAGCACTCGCAGGAGCGCACCGAAGAAAAAGACTTCGTCGCGAAAGCCCGCAAAGAAATCCGCGGCCAGAAAATCTTCGCCGAAAAAGTCTCCCGCGAAAAAATCTCCGGCCGGGAAAACTGCGAAGAAGGTTTCCGTCATGAGCTCTGCGCCGAGGAAGTCAGCACGGAACATCGGCCCATCCGGCGAAGGCTTTCCGCCCATTCCTCCAGGCGGTGAAAGGAAGTTCGCGCGTAAAGTCGAAGGTTTTCCACCCATTCCTCCGGGTGGTGGAACGTCCACTGTGATTGAAGAAGAGATCACGGCGATGTCCATCATGCCATCCGAAGGTCCGAGCGGGCCACCGCCTCAAGGGCCTGGCACGCAGAGAACCTAGGCTTCTCAATGACGCGCTGAGATGCGTCATGATCGGGGGCGGCGCTCGACTGACTGGATTTCAGTCAGGCGCCGCCCCTGATTTGTTTCCAGTGTTGTCCGAGCCTAGTTCCCTATCTGTAGGCCAAGTCTCTTGATCTTGTAGGGTTCGCCCCGCTCGACGTCTACGATCAGCGTTCCTGGGCCCTGATTCTCTGTTTTGATCGTGACTTGAATCGGTCCATCGCCCGAATCGTACATCCCGGTAACCGTCATGTTGCCAACATTTCCATGCACACCGCCGATCCGGCCGACGCGTTCTTCCGGTTTTGGAGAGGATGGCGTGTTGTCGAAGTGATCCGTGATGAACGCAAGAAGCGTTTTGTCGTTTCCGGAATTCATTGCCGCAATGAGCCCGTTGATGACGGCAGCAGCTCCAGCGGCGGGGGGTTTTCCGTTCGGTTTCAGTGGGGTTCCGCCATCGCCTTGGCCCACATCGGTCGGGAGACCGACCACCGTCGCGAGCCCGCGCCTCACGCTTGGCGCTTTACGATCCGCCCTGTTCGACGCGATTATCATTTCCGTCTTCGACATGGGATCGCGCTCGTAAAGAAAGAAATTCACGAGATCTGATCCGGCGAGTCCAACCGGCTCGTCAGGGCGGAACATGATTTCGCGCGTTTTCGCCTGGAGCAGCTTGCTGCTCTCGAACAGCGCTTTGTAAAAGGTGTGCATGTCGTTAACGGTCGAGACCATTCCTCCATTGCCGCGAAGATTCCAGTACGGTCCATCAGCCGCATGTGGTTTCCAGACGATGTTCCCGGCATCGCTTCCGTTCGCCAGGTAACCGTTCGCCACATCGCGCGGCTTGAACCCCGGAAGCAGGTATCCAGTGCGCATCATTCCGAGAGGCTTGAGAATATTGTCGCGCACATACACGTCGTACGTTTTGCCCGAGACCTTTTCGATGACCGCGGCAAGTATCGAATATCCGGTGTTCGAGTAGGCCTCTTTCTCGCCCGGCTTGAACAGAAGCTTGAACGCCATCGCATTGGATATGAGCTGTTCGCGTGACACCTTCTCGAAATCGCCGCCGAGTCCGAGTGGAAAGCCGGCGCGGTGCTTCATGAGCTGGAAAAGTGTGATGCGTTTTTTGTCCGCTGGCGCCGATGGAAAAAATTTGCCGAGACTGTCCCTGACATTGAGCGCGCCCCGCTCCTGAAGCTGAAGAATCGCTACGGCAGTGAAATCCTTCGTATTCGATCCGATTTGCACGACGGTGGCAGGGGTGAACCGGGTCGCCGGACGGATCGCCAGACCGTAGCCCCTTTCGAGAACCACGGAACCGTTCTTCTCGACTCGGACCACGCCGCTGAATCCATCACGTTCGGCCGCCCTCATTACGGAGTCAGCACGCTGCGACAGCGACTGCGCATTGGCATTGGCGGCGAGTACTAAAGTGGTCAGGCTGCAAACGATACGAACGCGCATCGGAACTCCGTGACATTTGAGTGTGAACGACCATTCGACACCGATGAGGCGGTCTGCGTTGCCATCATTGACCGGCGCCAGCCGTATAGAGCGCCGACCAAATGAGGCCCCGCGATGGCCCGGTTTTCGCCTTTTGGATGAGTACAAGAGAGAATTGACTCATCCAGAGGACATAAATGCCCCGAACAGGTTCAGCCGCCATCGTAGCGGCCATTCTTCTAGTATACGCGTGCTCCAAGGGAGATAAATCCGACACGTCGGATGACGCTTCCGGCGAATCTCAGGACCAGTCGTGGTCGCCGGCGAAACTTGCGTCGGTTGAAGGCGTTCCATCAGCCGACATCGAAGCAGCACTAAAACGAAAACTTGCCGGTGCTGCTCCCGCCAAGATCGACGACGACCAATGGGCGCATACTAAGCGACTCTACAAAGCCTACGGTAACGGTCCTCTGTGGCTGTCTCCGGATGGCCTGCACAAGGACCGCACATTCGCTCTTGCGAACTCGGTTTTACAGGCCGAGCAGGACGGAATGCGAATGGACGCATATCCAGTGGGCGCGCTCGCCCAATCGATCGCCGCCGTTCAGCAGACCAAAACTCCAACAGCCGACCAGCTCGCCGATGCTGACCTGATTCTCACTGCGTCATTCGCCGCCCTTGGCGAAGACTACCTCACAGGCCAGATCGATCCGAAAACGGTCGCGCAAAGCTGGCATATCGATCCGCAGGAAGACAACGTCGACTCGGCTTTGATTCACTCGCTTCGCAGCCCAGCGCTCGACAAGGCGATTGTAACGATGCGTCCATCCGATCCCGACTATGCGTCGCTGCGAAAAGAGCTCGATCGTTTTCAGCAGATCAGCGTGAATGGCGGCTGGCCAATGGTCCCTTCAGGGGCCTCTGCAAAGCCCGGCGACCGAATGAGCCCACAGCGCGTTGCAGCTCTTCGAACTCGCCTTTCAGTGGAAGGAATCGTCGTACCGCTGGCCGAGACGACTGCGAAACCCGCGAGCTCGCCAACTCGATCTGCCTCAGTGTCAGGCGTCTACGACCATGCACTTGCCGGCGCCGTCGCTCAATTCCAGTCGCGCCACGGAATCGCCGTCGACAGCATGCTCGGCGCCGAGACCCTGACGTCGCTCAATCAGACCGCCGTATATCGCACCGCCCAGATCGCTGCGAATCTCGAGCGTCTTCGCTGGCTGCCGCGTACACTCGGCAAGCGGTACATCTACGTAAACGTTCCGGCATTTCGCGTTCAGGCATTCGACAAAGGCAAGCCGACGCTCGAAATGAAGGTCATCGTCGGACAGGACTACGAGGACAAGGCGACGCCAGTCTTCTCCGACTCAATGGAGACCGTCGTCTTCAGGCCGTATTGGAACGTCACGCCTGACATCGCCGAGAAAGAAGTGTTCCCAAAGATGAACGCTGATCCTGGCTATCTCGATGCGAACAACTACGAGCTGTACCAGGAAAACGGCGCGACACGCGTTCGTCAGAAGCCCGGCGAGAAGAACTCACTCGGCCTCGTAAAATTCCTCTTCCCGAATGACTTCAACATTTATCTGCACGACACGCCGAACCATGAGCTGTTCGACAAGGACGTGCGCGCGTTCA
>JBDUEH010000025.1:0-12115 GCA_040002555.1 Gemmatimonadales bacterium
TGGGGACCCAAGGGCGCGCCGGGTTTTAAGGTCCGGCGTTGAGTTGTGAACAGCCCCTAATTATCACCTTCCCGAGGGCTTGTGTCAACCGAGGGCGCGCTCATGTTCAGCACGACTCTTTATTGGATGACAACCCGCGGAAGGGATTGCGGATTCACAGCTAATTGACGATCTACGACTAATGTGAGGATGAAGGGCCACTACGATCCGCGATAGTCCGCCTCGCTCATCGTCCCTGTGAGTCCGAGGAGCGACCGGTCGGTAAAGTGCGCGCGATCATACTTAATTATGTGCCCATCTGCATATCACGCGAAACTCTGCGAAAGGGGGAACAGCTCAGAGCATATTTGCAGACGCACGGCTAGAGATCGGTGTATACTGAAAGGCGACTTTCATCGAGCGGCCGATATTGATCCCAGCAGCTACTGTTCACAGCAACCCGGTATTCTTGGCATTGCCCTGCGGCTACGGAGCTACAGCCGGATGTTCACGGAGCTGTTGCAGCTGTGAGAGTAGCGGCTGAGCAGCGGTCGGCATGCGGCTGGCTGCAATGACCCGATTGCCTGCGTCAAACCTCGCGTCCCACCCCGAATGAGGCTCATCAGGAAATTTCTTGGGCTGCCACGAGAAAAGAAACAGCGCATGATTTCAACTTGGGCGTGGCTGTTCGGCGTGCGGTTCTCGCTATGGCTGCTGCCATTCAGAGCCGTGCGGGGAGCTGTCATACGGCTTGAGGGGCGTGCACCACAGAACCCCGCCAGCTCGTCCCCGCCGATAGAGGAGATCGTCCGCGAAGTACAGAGCGCAAGTCGCTTCGTCCCACGGGCGACCTGCCTAACCCAGGCGCTTGTAGCGCATCGGCTCCTTACCCAAGCCGGGCATGAGGCGGAACTGCAGATCGGTCTCGCCAGGAAGCAAGACGGTGCGATCGAAGCACACGCTTGGGTTGAGAACTCGGACGGGCCGCTCATCGGCGACATCGGTCTCGAAAGGTTCATTCGGATCCGTATGGTGGATCGGCATCCGTGAGAGTTTCCGCCGGCCGACTGTACCGGAGCGCGTCGGAGGCTCACGACCCGCTTCTGGAACTTCTCCTCTGCTGCACATCCGTCGAACCCGATCCAGGCTTGCTGACCCGGCTCATCGGGGCACCCGATCTGGGGGAGGATTGGATCCGAGCGGCTGACGCGCACGCTCTGCTACCCGTCGTCTGCGGTGCGCTTGACCGCGCCGATCTGCTCACGACACTGCCGAACTCCACACGCGAAAAGCTTCGCGCTGCACTTATCTTCAACGCACATCGAAGTGTGGCTCTCGCGGCCGAGCTCAGTCGAATCCTTGCAGCATTCGAGGAAACTGGGATCCCGGCTCTCCCGTTCAAGGGACCTGTGCTTGCCGCAGAACTGTACGGATCTGTTTCTATGCGGCAGTTCAAGGATCTGGATCTGCTCGTTCCGCCAAGCCAGGTTAGCCCTGCCACGGAGCTGCTGTCGCAACTTGGCTATGCGCCTTCACTGCTGTTGACCAGCCGCGCGCTAGCCGCGCTTGTCCGTTCCCGGAACGCGCTCAACTTTTTCCACCCTGATCACGGGGTGACTGTCGATCTTCAGTGGCAGGTGACGCCGAGCTACTTCTCGTTTCAGTTACCCGTGGAAGAGCTCTGGGCCAGCCGAAGGGCCGCGGCGTTCGTCGGCAGAACGGTGTTTGCGTTCTCGCCGGAGGATCAGTTGCTGGTTCTCTGCATTCATGGAGCGAAGCACCTGTGGCTCCGGCTCGGATGGGTTCGCGACGTCGCTCAACTGCTCGCAAATGGTATGTCACCGGATTGGGATGCAGTACTGCGGCGGGCCAATGCGCGGGGTGGGAAGCGCCTACTCGGACTCGGTCTTTATCTGGCCCAGGAATACGGCGGAGCAACGCTGCCGCCGGAAGTACGCCAATACGTCATCAGTGACGGGCAGGTTCCCCGTCTTGCCGAGGAGATCAGCCGGGAATTCTGGAAAACTGTGCCTGAGAGGCCGGGGATTGGTCCCACGAGCTGGTTCCTTTTGCGCGCGCGCGAGCGCTGGCGTGACAGAGTGCGTTACTGTGTGCGGCTCGCGTCCGATCTGGGGCCAGCCGATCTCCAAGCAGACATATCGCCGCGGCTCCCAGTGGTCCCTTACCTGCTTCGTCCGCTGCGGCTTTCCGCCAAGTACTTCCGAGGGCTTTTGAATAAGCGAACATGAACGTGCGTCGTCTCTCGAGCGAGGTTTTCCCGACTTACCTGCGGTCTCTCATTGCGACGGCGAGAGCGCCCTTGGCGCTGACACTGGCGGTGTCGGTTCTCACTGGTATCACGGAAGGGATTGGGGTCGTGCTCCTGCTTCCTTTGCTGCAGCTGGCTGGCATCGACAGCGGCCAAGGCGCCGTGCGGGGATTGACGACCGCGGTGACTGCAGCGTTTGCAAAAACAGGTCTCTCCCCTACTCTCGGGCACGTCCTCGCCGTCTACGTTCTCGTTAACGTCACTCAGGCAGCAATTCAGAGAAGCCAGGCACGCAGCCGAGCTCTTGTGGAATATCGGTTTGCGCACTCGCTCCGCTGCAGTCTGTACGCTGCGCTCTTGAGTGCCCGCTGGTCATACCTCGCGCGTATTCGCACAGCGCGGTTCTCCCACGCACTCTCGCTTGAGATTGATCGTGTCGGAGTATCGACCCAGCATTTCATCCTCCTCGGTTCGCAGACGATTCTGGCGCTCATCTATGTGGGGTTCGCGATGCGGATATCCACGCCGATGACCGCGATAGCTCTGGGCTCCGGGGCCGTGCTCGCTGTTCTGCTCGCGTACGGTCTGTCTGCTGCACGCCGGGGTGGAGAGGCGCTGAGCAACACTGGTGGTGATATCCACTCAATTGTCCTCGAACATCTTGGAAGTCTGAAGAAGGCAAAGACTACTGGGAGTGAGGAGCGGAATTATCAAGCTTTCCGGTCACACAGCGAGCGATTGATGGGAATAACGGTGCGCATAATCGGGAGCCATGCGGGCCTGACAGCCATGTCGACTATGGGCTCAGTCATCATCCTGAGCGTCGTGTTGTATCTCGCAGTCGCAGAGTTGCACCTCGCGGGTGCAGAGACCTTGCTCTTTATTTTCATTTTTAGCCGGCTGGTTCCACGCTTCTCGTCAATCCAACAGAGTCTGCAGGTGTTCCTAACGGGCCTGCCTGCCTATGAGCGGGTTTTGCAACTCACGCGCGGCGCGGAGGCCGCAGCCGAGTCCCACCGGGCGAGCGTCGGGCGCATACCACTCAAATTTGGATTACGGCTGGACAAGGTGTTCTTCCGGTATGATGAGACCCTTCCGGCCACCATCCGCGATCTCTCACTCGAGATCCCTGCCGGGAGAACCACTGCGCTCGTGGGTCCGTCTGGCTCAGGAAAGACGACTGTCGCAGACCTGCTGATTGGACTATTGCGGCCCGATGAGGGCGAGATACTGGTCGATGAACGCGTTTTGACGCCGGACGAAATGAATTCCTGGCGCGCGGGGGTGGGCTACGTTGCTCAGGAAGCCGTCCTGTTTCACGATACCATACGGGCGAATCTATTGTGGTCTTCTCCCTCGTCGTCGGAGGCGGATCTCTGGGAAGCGTTGGACCAGGCCGCAGCGGCCGAGTTTGTCGCGCGGCTGCCCCAGGGATTGGATACACAAGCGGGAGACAGAGGAATCAGACTTTCCGGCGGCGAGCGCCAGCGGATTGCGCTTGCGCAGACGCTCCTGCGGAAGCCCACTCTACTCGTGCTCGATGAGGCCACCAGCGCGCTAGACCCTGAGAACGAGCAGAAGATTCGTTCCGCCGTCGAACGACTCCACGGGGAAACGACGATTCTTCTCATCACGCATCGGCTTTCCACGGTCAGGACCGCAGACGTCATCCACGTTTTGGAAGACGGTCAGTTGGTGGAAACGGGGGATTGGGAATCGCTCATGAGCGAGCAAGCGGGTCGGCTGAGAATGCTTGTCGCTGGGCACCATTAACTAGCCACAGAGTTTCGGTTCAGCAGCGTCTCTAGCGTGTCGAGGAGAGCCGGGAGCAGCGCGAGCCCTGTCCCGAACTCGAGCCGGAAGACAGGCACCGAAGCTGCAAGCCCGGAGTATTGCCGCAGCATCAGCTGCTTTCTGGAGCGGTCAGCAAGACTAAACGAGTAAGCGTGTGGCAGGAGCTCACGGAGTGCGCGTGCGCCTGGAATTCTCTCAAGCGAGATTCTCGCGGGATCTGGCGGGCCGCTGGTTCGCTGGATCACCACAATAACCGCCAGCGGAAGCGGCTCTGGAGATATCTTCAGCACTCCGGCGGGAACATTTTCTCCATCAGCCTCAAAGTGTGCCCGGGAACTGCGGCGCAACCGAATGGCTGCAGGAACAGGAAGACACATGATTCCGGCGTCGCTTGTACTCACTGCAATCGCGTCATCGCTCCACAGCGCAAACCCGCGGCGGCTTAAGGCGTACGCCAGCGTGGACTTCCCCATTGTGGAGCGTCCGCAGATTGCAAGAACTCCGGCAGGCGCTGCCACACCGCTGGCGTGCAGTACTTCCATCCCGCGCGCCTGCAGCGCTAAGGGCAGCGCCGCGCGCCGGTAGGAATCTTCGATCATCTCCCGACTGGCGTTGGGGTCGGGGAAGGCGGTGATCGTCAGTCCAAGGTTCAGCCGGAAGGTGGCTACGCCCGGCAGGTGAAGCCACTGAGCCCCACCTGCCGAATATCCTACGGCGCTGACACTCCCGTCCAGATCATACCAAACTTGCCGGCCGGGATCATCTGCATCCGGAGCCGGCAAGCAGGAATTAACAGCACAGATTTCAAGATGCGACGGGCATTCCAACAGCTGCGTAACTTACGCGTCGCCGCCTACTTGCTTGCGACCCTCGCCAGGGTCGCCCCCCGCGATACTAAGCTTTCCGCCACCGCCCTGGACAACGTCGGCGACGCGTCCAGCGTAGCTCTTCTTGAGCGGTTCCCACAACTTCTTCGACTCGCCACTACCTGTGTGTTTCGCGTTGTCCATTTTAGTCATCCTTTGGAACAAGTGATTCTTAGATCCGACTGCGGGCCCACGACTCCACGTTCAGCACGTCCCAAATCCTATAAGTGCGAGCGGAGCCAGGTTGCATCATAATAGCATCCATCTCGCGTTTAAGCAAAGTTGGCTCGACGACCCCGAGGCTTGCCAGAGTAGGAGCGCCACCCGCACCGCTCCAGGCGGGCCGCGCCTCCCGCAAGATTGTCTCGCGGACAAAGTTCGTAGCGAGGACCTTTTTCTGACGGTCGAACCCGAGCTGCGGGAACCGTTGCGCCAGAGTCTGGCGAACCAGTCCCTTGCTTCGACCATGCCGGTTCAGAATGGCGGGCGGCACCCTCCAGAGAAACTCGATCAGGTCCGCGTCCCAGTACGGGTGCAGCACTCGAACGCCCAAGTGCCGCCAAGTCACGAACTGTTCCTCCATCTCCATGGAAACCAGCGCATGTTCGACGCCAGCCCGAAGAGTATCCGCGTAGAAGTGACCAATCCTGTACCGCGGGGCGTCGGCGAGGATACGATTCTCCAACTCGCGGCGCAATCCCGGATAGGGCGCGAGCCAAGGAGGAAGCCTCCCTGACACGTGCCGGCGGTGGAGGGCAGGCCGCAGTCGTGGAGTGAATCTATCCGCGCCCGCCATCAGCACCAAACGCAGGCCAAAGCGCCAGAATATATTCAGGAACGTTCGGTGTGCCGACAACGGCCAGGAGCGGCGCTGAGTCCTCCAGAGCCGGAAGAGCTCCAGGAATTCAAAAGAGCTCATCAAGTCGGCGGCCAGGAACGGGGTCACCGATAGCCACTCGTCGCCGCCACCGCCGCCAAGAATTACCTTGCGGCCTCTCGCGACAGCTTCAACGGCGAGATTGTGATACGCGGTAAGCCAGATGTTGATCAGCGGGAAGGGAGAATAGGCGGTCGCCGATAGCCCGGCCGAAATCAGGCCGCCGCGCCCAAGTGCCTCGTGGAGCGGTTTCAGGACGATTGGAAGGCCCAAGTCCGCTGCAACCGCGCGTTGTCTATCCTCCTCGTTGCAGTCCGGATGGGGGAAGCCGAGCGACAGCGCGAGCGGTGCAGCACCTCCAGTGGCGCGCGCCCGCTCAGCCGCCACTGCGGCAATACTGATAGAGTCGATTCCGCCACTGAGGAAAATCGCGGCGTCTCCATCCATTGTCCGGGCGACTGCCTGGTCAAGAAGATCGTTGAACTGCTCAATCTGTTGCGGCTCAACCCAATTTATCGGCTCCCCCGTTGGGGAAGGATCCCAGTAGCGCGACAGGGTCTCCGAGCCGCGGCTTACCGCGAGCACATTTCCGGGTGGAACACGGCGTACGCCTTCAAAATATGTCTCGTCCGCCTTAGGCCAGTGGTGCGCCAGATGACCGGCGAGGGCGATCCGGTTCAATGGTGCACGGATGATCGGGTGCGATCTGACCGCCTCGATGTCCGGAGAGGTCACGCACTGGCCCCTCGCGCTTGCGATGAACAGCGGAAACACACCAAGCCGGTCGCGCACACAGAGCAGCGTGTTCCGCTCGGCGTCCCAGATAATCAGAGCGTAGATACCCTTGATGCGTTCGAGCGCGCGCTCGCGCCAGCGCTCATAGGCGGCCACAAGCAGGTCAGCCAGAGTAACCGTGGGCGACAGCTGGAGGACGGATCGCAGGTCACCTGCATTGTATAGTACGCCCTCGAAAACGACGGTTGTAGCTCCGCTCGGGGAAACCGCCGAAGTCACCTCAGCCAGATCGCCTCCCACGTAAAGCTCCAGCACGTTCGTCCGGCTGGAGTAGATAATTCTGCTCGACCCCTGTTCGGAATTTCTGGCTGTTCGAACGCCCGCTGCGGCGCCAGGCATGGTCAGCGATACGGACCAGGACGCGCGCGTCGCTCGATCCAAAGTCTCGGGCGATCCCACGGCGGGGGCGGTCACAAACCTGGGCTATGGATGATGCCGTCCTGCACCAGCTCCGCGACAAACCTCTCCAGCTCGGCACTGAATTGTGCTTCGTCTACCTCGAACTCGCGCGTGATCTGCATTACTATCGCCTCGCGCCCAAATCCGTCGCTCAATAGCTGCCACACCCTGCACGCTGAATGATTCAGCTCGTACATCCGATCGGTTCCAAGGTTGACCAACACCATCTCACTCCCGATGGGTTCGGCAAGCACGTCTGATGAAACGATGAATTGAAACGGTGGCCTTTCTGACTTCTCCATTCTTCTCCTCAACTGCTCACAGTGTGATAAGAAATGCAATTGCCGTTTCGTCGGGGCTCGTTCATCACGTTGATGTTCAATGTCGACGTCACTAGCGACTCTCGCAAGCGAGAGGCAAAAAAAAATCTTCATCGATTTGGGTGCGGCTTTTCAACGAAGTCAGAGTTTGAAATGAGTTGGACACCGGCCTTTCGGTCGAGCAGAATGAGGATGTCGAAGTCTCCATTCACGCTCAGGCCTCGCGATACATCCCGTCGCAACAGTGCCGCGACGGGTGATCGAAAACACGTCCTCAACCGGCATGATGAACGGCTTCTCGGTCTCAAGAATCATCCCGGAAGAACTAAACCTCGCACGCTGTCAGCTCGACGAGATGTGGAGCGGATGCTCCGAGAAACAACCATGCATCAGGGGAGCGAGACTGAAGCAAGCGGGCTCACGGCGACGGAGCGGACTAGCTCCACTACACTAGGCCGGAAGTCCGAGGGTCTAATCGCTGACTCGCACGACGAATACGTCCATCCCGATAGCCGGTCAACGGCCTTCGTTCGGCCAGCGCGCATAGGCTTCACTCTGACGCCGGAGGAAAGACGCGACGACGCGAGATTGGCATTCGCGCAAAGAGCGCCCGTCGCTTTCGTGTGACGACCGACTCCGGGCATCGCCAACCGATCGCTCGGAACCGACTTGCGCGCCGATTTGCTGTCGAGTCAAACCCTAAGCCGAACCGGGCGTGGGCGGCCGACATCACCTACATCCCTACGAAAGAAGGCTGGCTTTATGTGGCCAGTAGTTCTGGACCTGGCATCGCGCCGCGTCGTGGGCTGGGCACTTCGCACCAGGCTCGATCAGGACCTCGCTCTGGCAGCTCTTCGGATGGCCCTTCGCGATCGAGGTGCGCGGGGTGGATTGCATCATTCTGATCGCGGCGCTCAAGCTGTATGCGAGTAGCTCGTATCAACGGCTGCTTGCCGAAGCTGGTTTCACGTCGAGCATGAGCCGTGCGGGGAATTGCTGGGATAACGCAGTGGTGGAAAGTTACTTCGCCACGCTGACCAAGGAGCTCCTATGTGACGGACTCTTCATCACCCGAGCGCAGGCAAGCCGCGAAGTGTTCGATTTTATTGAGATCTGGTACAACCGTCAGCGGCGTCACTCCGCACTCGGGTACCGCGCGCCAGTAGAATTTGAACGATAACTACAAAAAGCAGGTTAACTCAGGTGTCCACTAAAACGGGTCAACTTCAATCGCCCCCCGCCGACGGACGCATGGCCCGTTTCGGACTGAGGATGATCCGCTCAGTGAACTGGCGCGTTATCTGAATTGCCAATTCAGGCTGAATTGACTCACTTCAAGTCACGTGATAGAGTCACAAAATCACCAACGGAGTACAGCCGAGTGACAGAACCCCGGGACGAATCGACCCTTCACTCCGCCGCTTCACCGGGCGTTACGCGTCGTGAATTCATCGATCGCACCGGAGCAATTGCACTAGGGCTTGGCGCATTGCAATTGGGACTCGGAAGAATCGCCGCGGCCGATCAACTCTGGCTGCCTCGGCCGGTTTTGCTGCCAGCAAGTTCCAGAATGTCGGCCGATGAGATCACACTCGGCAATGATGCGATCACGGCCGTATGGAGCACTGCCGGCGGCATACTGAAGCCCGCTCGCGTGACCGATGGGCTGAATCACCGTGCGCTCCCCGTTCCGGCAGAGATATTCACCCTCACCTTGGCCGACAAGAGTACGCTCCCGGCCAGCGCAATGCGCATCAGCGCGCCGCCGAAAACGACAACGCTGGTCGCAGACGCGAGAGCATCGCGTCTTGCAGAGCGGGTGGCGGGGCGCCAGGTGGAGGTGACGCTGCGCGATTCTTTCGACCGCATCGAAGCAGTGTGGCGAGGCATTCTGCGCGACGGGTCAGCGTACATAAGGCAGCAGGTCACGCTTCGCGTCATCGGCGCTGAGGTGCCAGTGCGCGAAGTCACCCTGCTCGATTTCATTGCGCCGAACGCTATGATACCCGGCATTGTTCGCGGTACGCCAGCAGTCGTTGGAGATGCGTATTACGGGTTCGAGCATCCACTGTCCAACAGTCGAACCGATGGCGAAAGGGTGCGCTTTCACCTGTCGCGTAAACTGCCGCTCAGGTCGGGTGCCGCGATTGACGTCAGCTCGGTTATCGGCGTTGCACGCTCGGGCCAGATGCGCCGCGACTTTCTCGCTTACGTCGAACGCGAGAGAGCGCATCCGCATCGCACGTTCCTGCATTACAACTCATGGTACGACATCGGTTACTTCAGCAAGTTCTCGGAGTCCGATGCACTCGCGGCAATTGCCGCATTCGGTACAGAGCTGCACGAAAAGCGCGGCATCACCCTCGACTCGTTCCTGTTCGACGACGGCTGGGATGACCCGAAAACTCTCTGGCGATTCAACTCGGGATTCCCGAACGGCTTCACGAAACTGAAAGAAGCGACCCACAAGTACGGCGCCGCACCCGGAGTGTGGATGTCGCCCTGGGGTGGCTACGGCAAACCGCACGAGGAACGCATTGCGTACGGGAAGGAACAGGGGTTCGAGACAAACAGTGAGGGATTCGCGCTATCAGGACCCGTCTACTACAAGCGCTTTCGCGATACCTGCGTAGACATGATTCGCAACTTCGGCGTCAATCAGTTCAAGTTCGACGGAACCGGCGATTCTTCCAGCACATTCCCGGGAAGCCCGTTCGACAGTGACTTTGACGCCGCGATTCACCTGATTGACGAGCTGCGAACTGAAAAACCTGACCTGTACGTGAATCTCACGACGGGAACGTATCCGTCACCGTTCTGGCTGCGATACGCCGATTCGATCTGGCGCGGCGGCGATGATCATGACTTCGCAGGCATTGGATCCGCCCGCCAGCGCTGGATCACGTATCGGGACCAGGACACCTACCAGAACGTGGTCCGCGCGGGTCAGTTATTTCCGATGAACTCGCTCATGCTGCATGGCATGATCTACGCGAAATCGGCGCGCGACCTGATGACCGACCCTCACAATGATTTCTCTTCGGAAGCGAGGTCGTACTTCGGCACCGGCACACAGCTTCAGGAGATGTACATCACACCCTCGCTCCTGTCGCCCGCCAACTGGGACACAATCGCGGAGTGCGCAAGATGGTCGCGAGCCAACGCCGGTACGCTGGTGGATACGCATTGGGTCGGCGGCGATCCACTGAGGCTGGAACCGTACGGGTGGACCTCGTGGTCTCCCGGAAAAGGAATTATCACGCTCAGAAATCCAGGCAACAGCGCACAGACCATTGGCATTGATCTCGAGCATGCGTTTGAGCTTCCTCCGGGAGCGCCGCGACGGTATTCCGCAAGAAGTCCATGGGCCCGGGACGGCAGCCGTCCGTCAATCCAATTCACTGCGGGTGAAGAGCGAAGGATTCGCCTCGAACCGTTCGAGGTGCTTACTCTCGAAGCGGTGGCTCGGTAGCGCGGCACTTCGAAGCATTCCCACAAACACTCTCACGGGTAGATCCGGATGCAGCTGACGTCGCTGGACTGGGTGATAGTCGTTGTCAGTCTCGTGCTTTGCTACCTCCCGGCGCTCTTCTTTTTGAAGAGATCACGCGCGAGCATCGCCGAGTTCTTCACGTCGGGGCAAAGCGCCCCATGGTGGTTGGTTGGTACGTCAATGGTCGCCACGACATTCAGCACCGACACTCCCAACCTGGTGACGGATTTCGTGCGCACGCACGGGGTTTCGTACAACTGGGTGTGGTGGGCTTTTCTCCTCACCGGAATGGCGACGGTTTTCTTCTATGCGCGGCTCTGGCGGCGCTCTGGCGTTCTCACGGATCTGGAGTTCTACGAGCTACGCTATTCCGGTCGTCCAGCTGCCGTAGTTCGCGGATTCCGTTCAGTGTATCTCGGCCTGTTCTTCAACATCATGATCATGTCCACCGTTACACTGGCCGCGGTCAAGATTGCGAGCGTGATGCTCGGCTGGGGGCGTGTCGAGACGATCGTTGTTGCGGGAACCGCGTGCGTTTTGTTCGCCTCTGTGTCGGGCCTCTGGGGCGTTCTCGCCACCGACCTGGTGCAGTTTGTTCTCGCAATGGCGGGCGTGATCGGTGCTGCATACGTGTCGCTGCATCATCCCGCTGTCGGAGGCTTGTCGGGATTGCTCGCGAAGACAGATCCGAAAACGCTTTCCTTGCTCCCTGATTTCAACGACACGACGCTCACGCTCACCGTGCTCGTCATTCCGCTAACCGTACAATGGTGGTCAGTCTGGTATCCCGGTGCCGAGCCGGGCGGCGGGAGTTACATCGCGCAGCGAATCCTCGCGTCGAAGAACGAACGCCACGCACTCGGCGCAACACTCTGGTTCAACGTGGCGCACTACGCGCTACGTCCCTGGCCCTGGATCATCGTCGCGCTTTGCTCGATGCTGGTGTTCCCGACACTCGGAGACCTTCACCGTGCGCTGCCGAATGTGGATCCCGCGCTGATCGGCAATGATCTCGCATATCCGGCGATGTTGACGCTGCTGCCGGTTGGCATGAAGGGATTGATCATCGCGTCGCTCTTTGCGGCGTATCGCTCGACCATGGAGACGCACCTCAACTGGGGTTCATCATACCTCGTCGTGGATTTCTATCAACGGTTCCTGGCTCGAGGCAAATCCCAGCGTCACTACTTGTGGGTCTCGCGCGGGCTGACAGCGTTCCTGATGATTGCGTGCGGCGTGTTCACGCTGTTTCTGTCGACGGCGAGCGAAGCGTTCCAGCTATTGCTCTCGGTGGGTGCCGGCACGGGCCTGATCTATCTGCTA
>JBDUEH010000026.1:0-11935 GCA_040002555.1 Gemmatimonadales bacterium
CCTGATCGTCTTCAGTCGCCATGTCGCGGATCTCGCGAATGCGATCGAGACCGGCAAATGCCTCGCTGATCTGCGTTCCGACAGATGCGATCTGGATCAGCGGCGCCGCGACGAGACCGATGAAAAAGATGTACATGACCAACCCGCCGAGCGTCATCGAGCCGTTTAGTATCGATCGGCCGCCGACAACGATCATGAGCACTCCAATCGCGCCGACGATCACAGTCGCGCCGGCGCCAACCAGCGACGTGCCAGTAATGGACTTCCGAACGTTGTCGAACAGCCGCTGAACGCCTTCGCCGAAGAGTCTCTCTTCGCGCTTCTCCGCCACATACACTTTCAGGATGCGGACACCGCCAAGCGATTCAGCGAGACGTCCGGTCACTTCCGCATTGATGACACTCCGCTCGCGAAAGAGAGGGCGTAACCGGGAAAACGCCATCGCCATCAGGCCGCCGAACGAAAGCAGAATCACGAGCATGATGGTCGTGAGCCGCCAGTTGAGCGCGAACAGAACGCCAATTCCAATCACCGCCGTCAGCAGTCCACCGACGAGCTGAATCAAACCAGTACCAACCAGATTCCTGACACCTTCTGCGTCTGACATGATTCGCGAAATGAGTACGCCCGTTTTCGTTGAATCGAAATAAGAGACCGGGAGATGCAGTACGTGCTTCTGCACGCTCATTCGCATGTCAGTAATCGCCTGCTGGGCGGCGATGCTGACGACCTGTGAAAGCGCATAGGTCGTGGCCGCCTGAAGAATGACGGCGGCCGCAGCGGCAAGTGCGATGGGTATCAGCAGGTCACCGCGATGCTTCGCCAGCACGTTGTCAATCAGCCACTTGGAGCTTCCCGGCAGAACCAATCCCGAGAGGCGGTTCACGAGCATCAGCCCGAGACCGATCATCAGCGATCGCCGATGACGCCAGATTAGCTCGCGCGCTTCAGCCCAGGCCCGCTGGTAGTTAATGCCCTTCTTTTTTTGCTTGTCAGTCACCGTTTTCCTCCGACGACCGAGATCATCATCGCCCGCACTGCGTCGATTTCATCTTCATTGACGAGGTGTCCCATCCCCGGGTAAAGACACATGGAGACGTCCGCCTTCATTCGGACTAGCACATCTGCCGTCTGTTGAACGCGGACGGCCGGAATATGAGAGTCGATGTCACTACAGCCGAGGAAGACCGGAGTTCCGTCAAAGTCGCCGGGGTAGTCGCGGTGAGTATCGTCCGGGCCGATCAACCCGCCGCTCAATCCGGCGATCCCGCCGTAACGTCGAGCGTGACGCGCAGCGTACTCGAGCGAGAGACAGGCTCCCTGCGAAAATCCGAGCAGCATGATTCGATCATCTTGAATTCCAGCCGATCTCACCGACGCGATGATTTCGTCGATTAGCTGGATGCCCGATGTGATTCCTGGTTCGTTGCTCGGAATCGGCGCGAGGAAGGAGTTCGGATACCACGTATTTCCGCTTGCTTCGGGCGCGAGATAGGCGAAACCTGGTACGTCGATCGATTCGATGAACGCGAGAATACTCTCCGCAGTCCCACCGCGACCGTGCACCATGACCATTGCTGCTTTGGCTGACTCGAGAGGTTCACCGGCCGTGTAGACGGGCCGTCCTTGATGAGGCAGCGGTATATCTGAAATCGACATTGTCGTCTAACTTCATCCGCCTCGGACTGGTTCTCAAGGCCGAAGTTCCTATTCGGTACTGGCCGCGCCTGATGATGGCGACGGCACGCTCGCGACGTTCACGTCGATTGGGAGCTGCACACCGTTGTGCGTCTGGACGATATCGAGAACCCCTTGCCACACCTGGGCAAAGTCGTGCCCGACCTCGTGAGGCTCTTTGTCTTCGGTGAATCCCCTCCCGCTCGCGATCCAGAACGGAGGCTGGTCGAGTTTGCCGGCGTTCACAAAAATCTGGGCGATATCGCGGTAGATCGACTTGGCGTTGAAGTCGTGAGTATAGTAGCCCGGTCGGTAGCGACCGTCCTCGAGAACGCGCCGCGTCCAGGCCTTGTAGTATTCCCGCATGGCTTCCGGAACACGGTCCATTCGCTCGATATCGAGGAAGATCACGGTATTGTTCGAGAATCCCTCGGTAGATGCACGCTGAATCGCATCGTTCGCGTCCTTGATTCCGCGGGCGCCGCTCACGAGATGCGTCGAGCATGACTGTCCGGGCTGGGCGCGAGCGTAGGTCACCATTTTCACAGGAAAGCGCTTCCGCGCATATCGCGTCACTCGCTTGCCGTTTACGCGACGCGTCTGCTTCACGCGTTTCGTTACGTAGCGCGTCTGCACGACTTTCTGGCGCGGGACACCCTCCCACACCTGCTGACCGACATAGATCACGGCCAGGCCCCAACCCATGTTGGTAAGTGTCTGTCGCTTGCCGGCCCACGTGTCGCTCTTATGGCAAGGGGCCGAGGGGAGGTAGTAGCCAACCCACTCGTAGGGAGCGCCATCCTGTCTCCACGCGAGCATCGCGTTGTCGCCAGGGTACGCGTAAGTGTCGAAGCCGAGGTGTTTGCCTGCGCGAAGATTTCCCGTGATGCTCGCGGATCCGGCTGCTACAGCCGAACCGATTTCATCAACCGGGTTATTGGATGCCCGTGTCGGATCGTAGCTCACAACGAGCGGAACCATCACGGCAACAACACACGCAGTTTTCAGCCTCGACATTCAACCTCGCTCGCTTGGGGGCATGGGACAGACCCTCTCAGTCCAGAGAGAGGGTGCGCGCGAATGGTATTTCTACCTGAGCGAGAACCGAATGTTCCGTTTTCCTGCCAAACTCTTTACGGTTTCGAGCGGTCCAAAACCACAAGGCAATGGCCAAATGAGCCCTGTAAATGTTAACCCATTGACATAGTGTCAATGGATTGACATATTACTCGTGTCTTCTTCGGAAATCACATGGTGAACGCGCTCGACAAGCTCGGCAGCAGAGAACGACAGATCATGGATATCGTTTACCGTCGCGGGCGGGCAACTGCCGCAGAAGTACTTGAGGATCTCCCTGACAAGCCAACCAATTCCGCAGTGCGCGGAATGCTTCGGCTACTCGAAGAGAAAGGACACCTGCGCCACGAATACGATGGTCCACGTTACGTCTACCTCCCAACCGCCGATACGGAGGGGGTCAGTAGGAGTGCGATGCGACATCTCGTGAGAACGTTTTTCGACAACTCCGCCGGAACGGCAGTCGCCGCGATGTTGGGCATGTACGAAAACCGGCTTGCTGACGGCGACCTCGATCGGCTCGAGGCACTCATCAATCAGGCAAGAAAGAAAGGAGAGCAGCGATGAACCCGACCGAAGCGTTCGCCATTTCGCTCCTCGCGAAAGCGACAGTAATTTTTTTTGTCGGAGCCACGGTCGGATTTTTTCTGCGTAACCGAAGCGCGTCGATGCTGCGGACAGTTTGGGCACTCACGTTGGCAGCGGCGATTGGACTTCCGATCGGAATGTTCTTCACTCCCGCCTGGCGTGTTGCAGTCATTCCTGCCGACAACATCAGTGTCGCTCCGATTTCGAACACCGCCCAAACGGCGGTTGAACCTCAGAGCTCGATGATCAACGCACAGGCGGTTAATCGTTCAGAGGAACAAGAACCGGGTGGCCTACCGACGGTCCGGCAAACGTCTGGTTCAGCGTTGCCAGAGATCCCTGTCTTTCTCGCCGCCATCTGGCTCGCCGGCATCGCTGCCGTTCTTGGACGCATGGCACTCGGTATCATCGGATTGAATCGAGTTGCGCGGCGATCGTCCGAGTTGATGGACGCCGAATGGCAGAGACTGCTCTATAAGGAAGCGTCGCTTGCCGGAGTTACCGACGTCGTTCGGCTGCTCTCGAGTGGTGACGTCAGCACACCGCTCACGTTTGGGTTCAGGTCGCCGAAGATTATTCTGCCTGAAGAGAGCGCCGGCTGGCACGAGGCTCATCGTGCGGTGGTCATCAGACACGAGATGGCGCACATCGCAAGTGCTGATGCTGGCGCGTGTCTCGTTGCCGGGCTGGCAGCGGCGATCTATTGGTTTCATCCAATGGTCTGGATCGCCGCGGCCCGATTGCGCCGAGCGCAGGAGAGGGCGTGCGATGATCGCGTGCTGACTCTTGGCGTTGCTCCAGCCGATTACGCGGGACACCTGCTCGAGGTCGCCCGCTCAGCGAGGGAAATGGGAATGCCTGGATTTGTATCTGTCGCGATGGCTCGTCCATCGCAGCTCGAGGGACGCCTGCTGGCAGTGTTGAATGAATCGAACGACCGTGCGACGCTTACTTCCCGATCTCGAGCGGCCGGTTTCGCCGGAGCGGTGGGTGCTGTGTTTCTGCTTTCTGCGTTCAGCCCGGTGCAAAGATCGGCTGAAGCTTCGGGCACTGTGACGACAACTGATGTCGCCGAAGCATCACCGGCTACGCCGGTTGGTCCTCCCGCTCGCGTCATAGAGTCTTCACTCGTTTCACAGACAACCGCGACGAAGAACAATGCGGGCGATTCGGTTGTAGACAAGACGATCACCGTAAAGCCGGGAGGAACGCTACTGCTGGATCTCGAGACAGGAGCTGGTCTCACGATCAAGGGATCGAAGGATTCGCGGATACATATGCGTGCGTCGCTTGGAGGGCCAGACTGGCAGAACACGACTGTGGAGCTCGTGCCGGATGATCGCGGAGCGAGACTCGTGATGCGATATCAGGCAGAGAAACCCAGACGCAGCTCCTCGCACCATATCGATCTGACAATTCCTGAGGAGTACAGCATTCGGCTAAAGTCGGCGGGCGGCGGAATGACCCTCACCGACGTGAGTGGTGAATTCACTGGAAGCACGGGCGGTGGCAACCTGAGGATAGAGCGTGCAAACGGAAGTGCTTCACTGTCGACGGGAGGAGGCTCGGTATCCGTATCGAGCTCCAATCTCGACGGCTCGGTGAGTACGGGCGGCGGCTCGGTCGTAATTCAGACGACCAACGGGAATCTTCGCGGAAGCTCCGGATCTGGCAATGTCGTCGTTGGACGAAATGGTCTCACATTCGCGAGTGGATCTGCCCGAGATGGACTTCGCGGGAGTGACGGAAAGACTTACATCAGCAAGAGTGGCGGTACTGTCTCGCTAGGGAATCTGGACGGCGGAGCGGACATCAACACCGGCGGGGGCCGTATCACTATTGCCGGCGCAAACGGCGACGTCAAAGCGTCGACGGGCGGTGGCGACATTCGGGTAGGCTCCGTATCAGGCACCGTCGATCTCTCCACGGGAGCGGGCGACGTCAGCGTGGCAGTCACCGGCGCATCGTCGAATCGGGTCAAGGTGAGTTCCGGCAACGGCAAAGTGATAGTGACAGTGCCGTCGGACGTGTCTGCATCGCTCGACCTCGAGACGGCGTACACCGAGAAGCATGGGCGCACGCGGATTCTGAGCGACTGGGACGTTTCAGTCACGGAAACGAGTGAATGGGATTCGTCGGAGGGAACGCCGCGCCGCTACGTCAGGTCGCGGACGACGATCAACGGTGGCCGCGGCGGCGTGATTCGTGTTCGTACAATTAACGGGGACATTGTGATTCGGCGCGGTAACTAAACGACAGAAAGACGGAACTACGGAAATACGGAACTACGGCCCGTAGTTAACCCCAATTCCAGAAAGCCGGAATTTGCGAGGACCCAGCGCCGCGATAGATAATTTGATTGTCGTGTCTACGGTCTCTGTGTTCTCTGTGTTCAAAGTTTGGTTCCAGTGATTCGACGCTCAGCTCTCGCGGTCTACAATCGCCAGCGTGCAGCGCGAAACACAGACGAGCCGATTTTGTTCGTCTTCTATACGAATCTCCCACACTTGAGTCCGGCGACCGCGATGAATCGGCGTCGCCGTTGCGGTGACGATCCCATCAGTCTTTCCGCGCAGGTGATTCGCGTTCAGCTCGAGCCCAACTACAGCCTGCTTGTCCTTGTCGATGTTCGCGAACGCACCGAGCGAAGCCACCGTCTCGGCCAGCGCTGCTGAGGCTCCACCGTGCAGGAGCCCAAATGGCTGTCGCGTTCTTTGATCGACGGGCATTGTCGCCACGACTTTATCCGGCGTCACGATAATGAGCTCGATGCCGATCGTCGTGGCCATACCCCGGTTGAGGTGTGGCCGGATGTCATCTGAAATCGAACCGTCGGACTTAGCTGTCATGATTACAAATCCATAATTAGTCGTACATCGGCGTCGAGCGCCTCGACGGGGTCACGCCGCGTGATCCAAGATACCGAGAAGAAGACGAGAAATGACAGGACGAGCGCAATTGCCGGATCTGTAACGCCCGAAGGAGAAGCGGATTGACGGCCAGAGGCCGACAACCGGCTTTGACGTTATGTTGGCGACATGAGTCGACGTATGCGCGGTGGTCTTTCGGGAGTTCTTCTCGGCCTCGCGACGATCTTGCACGGCGCCACCGCGCAAGGCCAGGCCGCCGATCTGCGCGTGCGAATCGAGGCCGGGCCCGGTGTTCCGATCAGCGGTGCGCTGGTCGCGGTGCTGGACGGTCAACGCGTGGTCGCCGAGGGATTGAGCTCCACTCGAGGGATCATCGCGCTCTCCGCTCCACCAGGTACTTATCGTGTTCGCGTTCGTCGAATCGGATTTCGGCCGTTCGTCTCGGGAGCGGTAACAGTGCCGTCTCTCAACGAGCTTCCGCTCAGGGTCGAAACGGAGCACGTGGTACTCGAGGCCCTGGTGGTTTCGGAAGCCGCTAAGTGCGGACCGATCACGGGCGATGCGCAGACACTTTCAACAGTGTGGGACGAAGTGTCCAAGGCACTCCGCTCGAGCCAGCTCACCATCAGAGACCTTAGTGGCTTAGGCATAATGCGTAGTTACCGGCGCGAGATTGGCGAACATGGAGAGCTCGTGTCCGATCAGTCCAGACTTGCGCCGATCACCAACGCCCGCCCGTTTGGAGCTGTAGATCCCAGGTCGCTGTCGCGACTGGGCTACGTGCGCGGCAATCCGGTAGCCGGATGGGAATATTTCGGTCCTGATGAAGCCGTTCTGTTATCCGACGACTTTGCTGCGACGCACTGCTTCAGAGTCGTCCGCAATGCCAACCAACGTTCAGGCCAGATTGGCGTCGCTTTTGATCCCGTGCCAAGGCGAAAAATCTCCGATATCAAGGGAATTCTGTGGGTTGACGAGAAAACCGCGGCACTGCGAGACGTCGGATTCACCTACGTGAACGCAGGAATGCTCACGGAATTCGAGCCAGGTGGATTCACAAAATTTCGACAGGTTCCGTCGGGCGGCTGGATCGTCAACGAGTGGCAGCTTCGAATGCCGAAAATCGCAATGCGCGACGGCCCCGGCAATTTCGTCTCGCAGATAGGGTACGTTGAAAACGGAGGCATCATCGTCGCCGCTGAGACAGCCACCGAGGCGGCCAAACCGGCCGACTCAACCCGAAAGCACTAGGTCAGCGAGGCAGCTCCCAGAAATCTCCCGTCAACCCAACTGAGGTCAGCACCGCCTGCGATTCATCGCGCGTCCTCGGCCGCCAGTCTTCCGAACGCGGGTCTGTGTACCACGCCTTCGCGAGCGCCCACACCTGGGCAAGCGGAACCGACATTCCGGGATCTCGCGCCTGGGTGCGCAGCCATCTCTCGACATGCTCTTCCGACCGGAAGAGTGACATCGTCGCTCACGTGAAACCGATGTCTTCGTACCATTTGCGAGCGGGCAGGAGAAAATGGACGATCCCTTCCTGCGCGGGCGGCGCGTGAGTCGGAGCCGTCATCGTCCACGGATCATCACAGTCTGTGCAATGCGTGTCGATACGCACCGACTCACGCGCAATCATCGCGACGCCGAGCATGTCCCACGCGCAATTCGCCCACCAACTAGTTCGACTGCCAACGACCCGATATTGAGTCCTTGAAGCGGAGAAGGGACCCGCCATCCAAACCTCACCCGTGTCCGGATGGACGAGAATTGTCTTTCCGATTTTGAGGCTGACAAGACGCGCCTTCGCGTCTCCTGCTGTCAGACTCAGGTGATTCGCGATTTCTGCTACCGCCGGCGGATTTCCATGCGCCATCAGGTGATCGTAGACGAAGACCCGAATCTGAGTGTCAATCTCGTTCTTCATTCGTCCTTGTCTCGAAGCTTGCAAGAAAACGAATCAGTACCGCAAGTCGCACTCCGCTGTCAGTTTTTCGGGGCACGTGGCATTTCGGTTCGTGAATTGCACCGCCCAACCTCGTAGAACCACCAACACTGAGGATCACGATGGCTGATCGCTGGCTCATCGAGTACGGCCCAAGCGGGGAAAAGATGACGATCGTCGGAAAGGCCGGCACGCGCGCAGACGCCGCTTCAACCGCGCAGACTCATTTTGATACACACCCTCACGAGCCTGCAATGGAGAGGATGGTTTTTCCCGCGGACAATCCCGCTGGTGAGTACTGCTGTGGCGGCGGCTTTTACCGGATCACCCGGCTGGGGTCGGGCCATTGGAAGGCGATCGTAGACTAGCACGAGTCACCGTTGCGCCTCGACAACGAGGCGAATCCCGAAGGCAATCAAGATGGTCCCAGTCACACGGTCCAGCGCTTTCATCGTCGCGGGACGCCTGAGCACGCCGAGCACCGGCTGGGTCGCAGCGATCAAAAGTGCGAACCAGAGAATCCCTTCTACGGCGTGAATCACTGCAAGCCCCACCGAGAACACCGGAACGCTTTGCCGAGTGGGGATGAACTGCGGCAGGAAGCTCACATAGAAAATACCAACCTTGGGATTGAGAAGGTTCGTGAGTATTCCGCGCACAAACCAGTTTCTGTTTCCTTTACTCCGAGTTGTCGTGCTGACTGTAACTAAGCGCGGTATCGAGTCCCGGCGTGATTGTCAGCAGCGCCGCGGCCAGCGTGAACGATATTAGTGCAGTCGCAGTGGTCATCGTTCCCTAATTAACCACCAAACAGAGTTGAGGACATACATGTCTGATAAAGCGGGGATCACCTACGTCCGGGCGGAAGGCGTCGCGCGTCCGGCAGGACACTACAGCCACGCGGTCGTGCACAGCGGAGTAGTTTACGTCGCGACGCAGCTTCCGAAATCACCCGCCGGTGACGTGCATCCTTCTGATCCGATTGAAATGCAGCTCGAGCAAGCGCTGAAAAATGCAAACGATATTCTGCGCGCGGCCGGGACCGATCTATCGCGGGCGTTGCTCGTCACGCTGTTTCTGTCCGACATCGAACTCTGGGGTCGCGCCAACGCGGCCTACGCAGAGATACTGGGCGAGCACAAACCAGCGCGCTCAGTTGTGCCTTCCGGACCGCTTCATCTCGGATATCAGGTCGCGGTGCAGGTGATAGCCGCGGCTTGAGATCGACTGTCGATTGTTGTTAGCCCTGGGTCGCACCTCTACTGTACCGCGTTGATCATGTCGAAGATCGGCAGATACATGGAAACAACCATTCCACCGACCACGATGCCGAGAAACACGATCATGATCGGCTCGAGCAGCGAGAGCAGGTTGCTGACCGCAGAATCCACCTGCTCATCGTAAAAGTCGGCGATCTTCGACAGCATCTCATCCAGACCACCGGTCTGCTCTCCAACCGAGATCATCGAGATGACCATTGGAGGAAACACTCCCGACTTTTTTAGCGGCGCTGCAATCGTGTCACCGCCGGCAATCGATGAGCGCGATTCCATGATCGCATCCTGAACAACCCGGTTACCGGCAGTCTTGGCCGTGATCTCGAGTCCATCGAGAATGCTGACGCCCGAGCTGATCAGCGTTCCGAGCGTACGCGTGAAGCGCGACACTGCAGACTTCCGCAGAACGTCGCCGAGTACCGGCACCTTCAACAGGATCTTATCGACCTTGAGCCGGCCGTCCGATGTCGCAACATACTTTCGGTACATGAACGCAAGAACGGCGATCGTCGCCAGTACGACATACCAGTATCCCTTGAGGAACCTGGAAGCGCCCATCACGATACGAGTCGGAAGCGGCAGCGCGAGACCCGCGGACGAGAACAGGTTTTCGAATACCGGAATGACAAAGATCAGGAGCACGCTGACGGCAACGCCGGCGACCGACATGATGACGCTTGGATAGATCATCGCGCCCTTCACTTTCCGTATGAGCGCGTCGTTCTTCTCCATGAACGTGGCAAGCCGCATGAGAATCGTGTCGAGAATACCACCGGCCTCGCCGGCTGCGACCATGTTCACGTAAAGCGCGCTGAACGCCTGGGGATGTTTGCCGAGCGCATCCGCGACGGTGTTTCCGGATTCGACGTCGAAGACGACTTTGCGCATGATCTCTGACAGAACCTTATTCTCGCTTTGCTCGGCTAGAATCGTCATCGCCTGGACGAGTGGAAGACCGGCGTTGATCATCGTCGAGAACTGGCGCGTCAGGATAACGATGTCCCGCATCTTGATATGACCCCGGGCCGGCTTCTTCGGCGTCGTTTCATCGATCTTGACGACGTTCAGTCGCTGACGCCTGAGCTGGGCAATCACGTCGTCGCGCGACTGCGCCTCGAGTGTCGCGGTTCGCATCTCGCCCGCGAACGAGCGGGCCGTATAGGTAAACGTCGCCATAATGAGACCCTGTTTCCGTTATCAGTTATTCGTTCTTCTCAGATCCATCGCCCGCGCCGGCACCCCCTCTCGGCTGCCGGCACAAACGACGAAACGCTACAACTGCTGACTGCTGACTGTGGTAAAGCTTTCTACTTTCTGCCCGCCAGCCCCCCCGTAAGCGGGCGCGCAGCGGACGACAGCTTTTCGTCTCCAGAGACTTCCTTTCCGATCATTCGCAGGAATTCATCCGGCAAGCTCGTCACTTTTAGCGCTTCCTCTTCGGAGATTTCCTTGCCTACGTAGAGCGCGTACAACGCGTCGTTCAATGTCTGCATTCCGAATTTCTTTCCGGACTGCATCGACGAGTAGATCTGGTGAACCTTGTCGTCGCGGATGAGCGCACGAATTGCGGGCGTGACGACGAGAACCTCTGCCGCCATCGCTCGACCTCGCCCTGTTGCTTTCGGTACGAGCGTCTGCGTCACGATCCCCTCGAGCACGAACGCGAGCTGTGCCCGAACCTGGGATTGCTGATGCGACGGAAACACGTCGATGATTCTATTGATGGCCTCAGGCGCGGAATTCGTGTGCAGGGTCGCGAACGCGAGGTGACCGGTTTCGGCAATTGTCAGCGCGGCCTGAATTGTTTCCAGGTCGCGCATTTCGCCGACCAGAATCACGTCAGGATCTTCACGCAGAGCGTATTTGAGGGCGGTAGCGAAGGACTTGGTGTCCGTCCCAACCTCGCGCTGGTTGATGAGACATCCCTGGTGCTTGTGGATGAACTCGATCGGATCCTCGACGGTGATGATGTGACCCTTGCGCTCGCGGTTGATCTTGTCGATCAGCGCTGCGAGTGTCGTCGATTTTCCTGAACCCGTTGCACCTGTTACGAGAACGAGGCCGCGTGGCTTCTCCGCCATCTTCGCGATTGAAGGAGGAAGGCCAAGGTCCTGAAATGTCTTGATCGAGAAAGGAATCTGACGAATGACCATCGACACACATCCGCGCTGCCTGAAGCAATTGCCACGAAACCGCGCGAGACTCGCGATGCCGAACGAGAAATCGAGCTCGTCCTCCATCTCGAACCGCTTCTTTTGTTGCTCAGTGAGCACCGAGTACGCGAGTTGGAGCGTGTCCTTGGGGCGAAGGATGCCGCGAGTTTGAGCGCTTGTGATGTCTCCGTCGATGCGGAGTTTCGGGCACTCGCCTGCTACGATGTGAAGGTCTGAAGCTCCGACCGTGACCATCTCCTCCAGGAGAGCACGCAGATTGAGACCCATCGCTGGCGCAGCTCGGCCGGCGATTGGGTGAGGCGGTGGCGCCTCCATCACCGGCGGCGCTTT
>JBDUEH010000027.1:0-11904 GCA_040002555.1 Gemmatimonadales bacterium
GGGGTGACATCTCTACGAGTGGCGTGTCCTGATGGTCAGATGCCATCACTGCACGAATCGCCACGACCGATCCGGCCGTCACGGCGACGGCGGCGAGTGCCAGAAGTGACACTCTCTGGTGGTTCCATTTCTTCATTTGCTGCTCCAGGCTGGGGAGAAAGACAGCTTTGCCGCTTGAGCGGTTGCGTGGCTTACGCCAGCTTCGGGAAACCGGATCTATGGGACTAGAAATCCGTTGGAGCTACGTGATGTTCCCCGGCCTACTGTCGCTTGCCCGGACGCGTGAGCAGACTCCGGCTATGTTCCAAAAGCGAACGCCAGCGAACAAGCCAACACTCTGATTTGATATGATGCTGAACAACTCCGCAGGGCTTTCCAGGTCGCGCCTCGACCTGATGCATCGCGTGCTCGAGGGTCATATCGATCGCGATGAAATCCCCGGCCTCGTAGCGCTCGTCGGCCGCAACGACGACGTCCACGTCGAAACACTCGGCAAATTGTCGCTCGACTCGCCCGCGCCGATGACGAGAGACTCCATCTTCCGAATTGCATCGATCACCAAGCCCGTAACGGCGGTGGCGGCGATGATCCTCCTGGAAGAATGTCGTTTGAGGCTCGATGACCCTATCGACACCTGGATTCCTGAGATGGCGAATCGTCGCGTGCTCAGGTCTATCGCGTCAGAGCTCGATGACACTGTCCCCGCAAATCGACCAATCAGTGTTCGCGATCTTCTGACTTTTCGAATGGGATTCGGCAGCGTGATGGCAAAACCAGGTACGTACCCGATTCAAACAATGATTCGCGAGCATCGGCTCGGCGGCGACGGCCCGCCCATGCCGTCTCTCGGGCCAACCACTGACGAATGGCTGAACGGACTGGCATCCCTTCCATTGATGGCGCAGCCAGGCGATCGCTGGATGTATAACACCAGCGCCGATCTTCTTGGAATCCTGATCAGTCGAGTCTCAGGACAGTCATTCGGCGCGTTCCTCCACGACCGAATCTTCGAACCACTCGACATGAAGGACACTGGCTTCAACGTCCGCCCGGACAAAATCGATCGCCTGCCCGTTGCGTATTCCTTGAATCGCGCTACAAACACCTTCAAAGTTTACGACGGGGCCGCGGACAGCTCATGGCTTCCCCAGCCGCCGTTTGAGTCAGGCGCTGGAGGACTCGTGTCAACGATCGACGATTACTTCGCGTTCAGCCGCATGATGCTGAACAAGGGCCGCCTGGGAAACGCTCAGATTCTGTCTCGCGCGAGTGTCGAGCTGATGACGTCAGACCAGCTTACCGCTGAACAGCGCGCTGGAACCGGACCTTTCTTCGGAGACTTCAGCAGTTGGGGATTTGGCGTAGCCGTGGATATTTGTCGAAAGGAAATCTTCAACACTCCTGGCCGCTTCGGCTGGACCGGCGGGCTCGGCACATCCGCTTATACAGATCCAGCAGAGAACATGATTGCGATGATCTTCACTCAGCGGCTGATGGACTCGCCTGAACCGCCGAAAGTGTTCAGCGATTTTTTTACTCTTGCTTACGGTGCGATGGAGTAGCCGGTCACTTGTGGTTGCAATCTCACATCGTGGCGCACATGCTTGAAATCGAGCCAACAGCCAACAAGATCGTCGTCGAACAACCTGGAGATGTAATGGACGAGAAGGCGCTTTTCACGAATTTCTGGACGACGGAATCCGTAACGACACACAAAGTGCTCGAAAGAATTCCCGAGGGATCCGACTACCGTCCCGATCCGAAGTCTCGCACCGCGCAGGAAATCGCCTGGCAGATGGTATGTGAAGAAAAAATGATCATCGAGGCGCTGGAGAATGGCAAAGCAGAGTGGGCTCCTCCGCCGATGCCTGAAAGCATGAAAGAAATTCTTCATGCATATGACGAGCAGTCAGCTATGATGGCCGAGCGATGGAATGCACTGAAGGGCGATCAGTGGAGCGGCGATCTCGATTTCTTCGGGAGCCCGCGCCCGGCGTCTCCAATGGCGTGGAGCTTTTTCTTCGACATCATCCACCATCGTGGGCAGATCACCACGTACCTGCGGCCAATGGGATCGACTGTGCCGCAGGTTTACGGTCCGAGCGGCGACGAACCGTAATGAGCGATGCTTCGGGCTCTCCTGATCGTTGAAGAAGCCGAACGCTTTCCGTTTGTGCCTGTGGCTCGCTCTTGTGATCGGCTGCACGAGTAAACCGCAGAATTCACAACAAGCAACTCTTCGATGGGGCGGTGACGCCGAGGGCGGAGCGCCGTTTGTGGAAGCGGACCCGGTAGACCCTTCGAAGGTCCGCGGATTCGACGTAGAAATCGCTTCCATGATCGCGCACGGACTCGGTCGAGAGCCGGAATTCGTGCAAACTGCGTGGTCATCTCTAGAGGCCTCGGTCGAGCGCGGCGATTTCGCGGTCGGTATGTCGGGCCTGGAGGATCGTCCGGCGCTCCGGGAGCGCCACGCCGTGTCGCTCCCATACTTCGAGTTCCGCGAAGTCCTCGCCGTCCGAACGGCCGACTCGTCCCGCTTCAGGAAATTGCCCGACCTCGCTCACCACAAGGTCGCGACACTCGGCGCCACGACTGCCTATCAGATTCTGCTCGACGCCCAGAGCAGTGCCAGCGTGATTCCCGTTTCCTACGACGACGATATCCACCCGTATTCGGATCTTGTCGCCGGCCGAGTGGATGCGGTGCTGCTCGATAACATCATCGCCGAGCGCTCGCTGCATCGCACGCCTGGCTTTGTCATTCAGCCGGAGCCCGTGGCAGTAGGGCATTATGTAGCGGTCTTCGCCGGCGCCGACTCCGCACTGCGCGACTCGGCCGATGCGATTCTTCGTGCAAGAATGCGCGACGGCTCGCTGGAGAAAACGTTTCGCGACTGGAAAGTCTGGGATCCGTCGCAGGCGCAGCATTTTGCGAGAGTGCTCGGGTCCAATTCTCCGGCGTTCCCGGCGGAATTGCCCGGACGGTCGGTCGCGAAAACAACCGCTAAGGCATCGGTCATCGCATATCTCCCGGCATTTCTTCGAGCTGCCGCGATCACGCTCCTGCTCTCGTGTCTGGCAATGGCGCTGGCAGTCTCATTGGGAATGCTCGTAGCAGCCGGTCGCGTTTACGGACCAGCGATGGTCCGCGTTCCGTTGACTATTTACGTCGAAGTGATGCGCGGCACTCCCGTGCTGCTTCAGCTTTTCGTGATCTATTACGGGTTGTCGTCGGTAGTGAAGCTGCCCGCCTTCCTCGCAGCAGTCATTGGACTCGGCCTCAACTACGCCGCGTACGAATCTGAGATCTATCGTGCTGCGCTTGAGGCGATTCCGCGCGTTCAGCTGGAAGCGGCTCGCACTCTCGGATTGTCGGAAGGTCAGATACTGAGGCTCGTTCGCGGACCACAGGCGCTCCGACTTGCGCTTGCTCCGATGACAAATGATTTCGTCGCGCTGCTCAAGGATTCGTCCCTCGTTTCGGTAATCACCGTCGTGGAGCTCACCAAGCAGGCAGCGATCTACGCGACTAACGCCGGAAGCTGGGTAGTCCCCGGAATTCTTTGCTCGCTGATCTATCTCCTCTTCTCGCTGCCGCTCTCGCGCTACGCGCGAAGCCTCGAGCGGAAATGGAGCGTGTCGACGTGAGGACTGCGTTGACCATTTCCGGTCTCGAAGTCGTGCGGGGAACGCAGCGAGTGCTGCGCGGACTCGACCTAACCGTCGACACGGGCGAAATCGTCGCGCTGATGGGCTTATCGGGTGCGGGGAAGACAACAGTAATCCGTGCAGTCGCCGCTCTCCAGCCATTCAGCGCCGGATCGATAGTGCTCGGTGATGTCGAACTGAAACCGGGACCTCTGCCACCGCAGTCTCGAATCGGCCCTCTACGCGCCAAGGTCGGGATGGTGTTCCAGGAACACGCATTGTTCGAGCACCTCACCGTACTCGACAATGTGACGCTCGCGCCAATTCACGTTCGCAAATGGGACCGCGATCGCGCGACCAAGGGAGCGATGCAATTGCTCGAATCGCTCGGAGTTGCCGAAAGGGCGCACGCCTATCCTCGCCAGCTTTCCGGTGGACAGGCACAGCGCGTGGCGATTGCGCGAGCTCTCGTGCTCGACCCGCAGCTCTTGTTGATGGACGAGCCCACGTCAGCGCTCGATCCAGCGCGACGCGTCGCGTTGGCTGACACTCTGAAGAAATTGACTGAGGGCGGTCGCGGCTTGCTGATCAGCACGCACGATCTGGATTTCGCCGAAGCGTGCGCAGACAGAATCATCAAGCTCGCCGACGGCGTTATCGCGGACACACGGAACGCCACGTAAATTCGAAGCAGATGTCATTCGTCAAGAGCATTCATGTCTCCGTCGTCCTCGTGGCGTTGTTGTTCGCGCCCGTCGTCAGCGCCCAATCAGCCGCCTCCCGCTCAGATGTCGGCGCTATTGTCAGCGGCGTCGTTCACGACAGCATTACGAGCTCCAATCTCGCAGACGCGACGATTCAGCTCGTTGCGAACGCGAATCCATCTTCCGTTCTCAATGCAATTTCGGATTCGCTTGGCCACTTTCGTATAAGCGACGTCCCGCTCGGTCACTACCGCATCGGCTTCTTTCATCCACTTCTTGATTCACTCGGTGTCGAAGCCCCACTGCGCGATGTGTACGTCGATTCGTACGGATCGGTGACGGCGAATGTCGGCGTACCGTCCGCTGCTACGCTTCGCAAAGCGATGTGTGCGTCGGAACCAGGAGGAGCCTCCGGAGCAGTAATCGTCGGGACTGTCAGGAGCGCGCAGGACGGGCTCCCGATGGCGAAGGTGGCGGTATTTGGCGAATGGTACGAATACGTGTTGAAGCGAACCGGCACGACGCGACAGCTTGCCCGACGCAACGTGACCTCGGCCGACAACGGCTGGTTTGCGATGTGTGATGCTCCGACGGAAGGGAGTGTTGCTTTGATTGCGACCACCGGCACCGATAGTACCGGCATCATCGAGGTGCAGATTCCTCCCACAGGATTCGTGAGGCGGGAGCTGTATCTCGGTGCCGCGGAGACCGAGCCCGTTGTCAACAGCGCGCCGGCGCCCTTAGCGCGTGTAGGAGCACCACCGACAGCAGCGCCCGTTCCGATGCGACGCATCCGTGTCGGAAATGGACATGTGAGCGGAACTGTTACTACTGTGGCCGAGAACCGGCCGCTCGCGAATGCGACGGTTACGATCGTTGACGGTCCCCAAACGCACACTGACGCCCAAGGGCATTGGTCAATCTCGAACGCGCCCGCAGGCACGAGGGCCATCGAGGTCCGTGCACTCGGCTACTATCCCGACCGACGCGAAGTAAGTGTTATCGCGAGCGCTCTACCTCTGCACATCGCCTTGTCGACTCTCAAGGCGATGCTCGACACAGTCAGGATTCGAGCGAGCCGTCTTCCCGGTGACGCGAACGGTATCGGGTTCAACTTTCGACGTCGGTCGAGCGCCGGGCGATTCATCACACCGCAAGACATACAAAGACTTCCTGTTGTCGTAACATCGGAATTATTCCGAAGGGTGCCTGGGGTGCGTAGCGACGGCGACAGCATTGAAATGCGCGGTGCTTTTGCAACATGGTGCGCTCCAGCGATATTCATCGACGATCACTACATGAGCTTCCTTACAAAAGAAGACATCGACGATTGGGTTCATCCCGAGCACATCGCCGGCATCGAGATCTACAGCGAGGCGTCAGTTCCCTCACAGTTCCGCGTTGGCTTGGGCGAATGCGGAAGTATTGTCATCTGGACCAAGTAACCAATCGTGAAATTCAGCGTTAATCCCTGCGCGCGCTCAATCGCGTCAGGCCTGGCAGTGGCAGCCATGGCCTGCGCTCCTGTGGCTGTATCGTCACCAGTTGCGTCGCGACCGATGGCACGATCCGTCACAACGAAAGCGCCTCTTACTCCAGCTCAGCAACGCTGGGTAGACGAAACACTCGCGTCGCTCACGCTTCGAGAGCGGGCTGCGCAGATGGTCGTCATCTGGATGCAGGGCGACTACACAAGCTCGCGCGACTCTTCGTTCGTCCAGCTCGTTCGCTGGGTAGTCGAAGACAAAGTGGGCGGAGCGACGGTCTCACTTGGCACACCTATAGAAGTGGCGGCGAAGCTCAACGACCTTCAGCGGCGTGCCAAAATTCCCATGCTCATCGCGTCCGATCTGGAACCTGGGCTGGGTCGTTTGGAGACAGGTGTCTTCACTCACTATCTGCTGGAGACCGGCGGCGCGACGGCTTTCCCCAGCGCGATGGCGATTGGCGCAACGCAGCGCGATTCAGATTCCTACGACGCTGGCCGCATCATCGCGACCGAGGGGCGGGCAGTCGGCATCCATGTGAACTTCGCGCCGGTCGTTGACGTCAACAACAACCCGTCGAACCCGGTGATCAACGTCCGATCGTTTGGAGAGAATCCGGCTCGCGTTGCTCGGCTTTCCGCGCTGTTCGTGCACGGAACGCTGGACGGCGGCCAGATTCCCACCGCGAAGCATTTCCCCGGGCACGGCGACACGGACGTTGACTCGCACGTCGGACTTCCTGTCGTAACTGCCGATGTCGCACGATTGATGAGCGTCGAGCTCGTGCCGTTCAAGGCAGCAATCGATGCGGGAACCCCGATGGTGATGACCGCGCACATCGCGCTACCAGCAATCGACAACGTAGGCACGCCTGCGACTTTGTCGCCGCGCATCATTACGGGATTACTGAGAGACTCGCTTGGATTCCGTGGTGTCGCGATCACCGACGCGATGACCATGGAGGGAATCGGCAAAGGATACACGGTAGAACAGAGCAGCGTCCTCGCTGTCAAAGCTGGCGCCGACATCCTGCTCAAGCCTTCGGATCCAACGCGTGCGATCAACGCGATCGTCGCCGCAGTCGAGTCGGGGGAGATTAGCAGAGGGCGGGTGGACAGTGCCGCACGGCGGATGCTGGAGCTGAAAGCGAGAGTCGGACTGGACGGAGGCGGACAGACTTCGCTAACGGATTTGCGCGATGTCGTCGGTACTCCGGAGCACCGCGCTGTTGCGGCCGACATCGCGCGTCGCGCGATTACACTCGTCCGCGATCGCGACAAGCTTGTTCCGCTCGCAACACCCGGACGAGTGCTCGTCGTTCAGTACATGCCCGAAAGCGAGATTCGCGCGGGCCGAATATTCGGCAATATGGTTCGAGCTTCCCGCGCACGCATTGGCGGCCATGAGACTGTTCTGACGAAGATCGGCCCAGGTGCGATGCGTGATATGCTCGACTCACTCGGGCGGCTCGCCGACAGCTCGTCTACCGTCGTGTTTGCCCCGTATGTGCGACGCGTCGAGGGCGAAGGACGCTTCGTGATTCCGCAGCCGATCGCTGAGTGGATCGACGCGGTGTCGAAACGCCGACCGACTGTGGTCGTGGCTTTCGGAAATCCTTACGTCATCCGCCAGTTCCCAAGCGTCGGCAGTTACATGGTGACATATGGTGTCGGCGACGATCTCGAGCGCGCCGCAGCCAGCGCATTGCTCGGCGAGCAGAAAATCACCGGCCGGGCGCCAGTGTCACTACCTGGGTTTTTCAGGGCGGGCGACGGGATTCAGCATCCCTGACAGGCGACCATCACTTCTTATAGAAGAAGTGACGGTCAGCATTCGACTGGCAGAAGGGCTGCCGCTAGACGTCCTTCGGCTGCTGGTAGAGACCGAGAACGTTTCCAGCGGGATCGCTGAATCTCGCGGTGATCTCGGGCGCGTCGGCGCCGTTCGGCTGCACGATCGTCCCGCCATTTTCGGTGATCGTTTTGCAGGTGTCGTCGACGCTGTCGACCATGATGTAGACGAGCAGTCCCGGGGTTCCGGAAGCGGGACGCCCCTTCACCCACGTCCCGCTGACTTCGCCGATTGAGTCATCGAAAGCAAGCGACCCGTCGCCGCGCTTTCTGGTCTTCCATCCAAAAATCGAAACGTAAAAATCGGCAGAAAGCTGGATGTCAGTTGCAGGAATTTCGATGTAGCAGATCTTGCCGTTGGCTGTTGTCGGAGGCACGCTGAAATCCTGGAAGGTTTTCATGACGTTGGACTCGAGGCGAAGTGGCGTCAAGCTCGGTTGCACCGGTCGCGCGTTTCGCACTAAGAGCGGGAACAGCGTTTGGGGCACGGATTGGGCGGATGCAACGGATCAGGTACGGGAAAAGATCAAGGGTTTGGTCTACCAAATCCTCTCCGTAGTTCCCCCAACAAAACAGGCAAAACGCCTCCAGAGTCCCACGAGCGGTTGTACCTGATCCGTTGCATCGGTCAGATCCGTGCCCCAATACGTTGTTACTGCTTTTGAGCTCCGTGCGCACGAGGAGTTTCTGCCCTATTATTGCGCGCTTCTTATCTGCCGACGTTTCTGGAGAGCCCGATGCGCAAAATGCTGGTTGTTGTCTTCGCGGCCCTCTCCATGGCCTGCTCCGATGGAATCGTCGGAAGCTCGACCGTTTTCGGGAAGTACACGCTTCGCACCGTCAACGGATCGATCCTGCCTTACACCGTCAGCACGATCGGAACGACAAAGACAGAAATACTCGGCGACACGATCAATTTTTACGAGGGCTTCACGTACGCCGAAGCGAAAACGACTCGCATCACGGTAAGCGGTACAGCGACCAGTTCCACCCATGTTGAGACCGGCTCGTTCAGCCTGATGGGAAACTCGGTCTTCCTGCGCGGAAATGACGGAGGCCCGCTCCAGAACGCACCGATCGAGGCCGACGTTATGACGTTCATATACAACGGTTTGACTTCAGTATTCAAGAAAACGAAGTGATCTGGACGCGAACTGAGCGTTCGCCGCAAGGCGGTGCGGCCAATATTGTCATTTGACAGTGTCGAGAACCGCCCCTAAGATTTGTTCGCCGCGCAAAACGGATTTTTTCAAACCTTCTGCGAGACACGCAGCAGACGTCACGCTCTCGTGTGACGTCGCCATTTACAATTGTATTGGAGGTACGATGCCCCTACGCCGAGTTCTCAGTTTTCTCGCGCTCGCCTTTCTCACTCCAGCATTGGCTGCCGCACAGGGTGCAGGAGCAATTCGCGGACGCGTCACCGACGCCGCGACTGGCTCCCCGCTCGTCGGTGTGCAGGTGCGCGTCGATGGAACCACCATCGGCACCGTCACCGGTTCCGACGGCACGTACACGATCAATGGAGCGCCCGCCGGCGCGCGGCTATTGACCGCGCGGCGAGTCGGCTACACGCCGCAGCGCTCTCCGATCACGCTCGCAGCAGGTGTCAACGCTTCGCAGAACTTCGTCCTGCGTGCGACGGCCGCCACACTTAACGACGTGGTCGTCACCGCTCTTGGCGAACAGACAGAGCAACGTTCGCTTGGCACTGCCCAGCAAACGGTAAAGGGCTCCGACATCGCGCAGACCCAGAGAGAGAACTTCATCAACGGACTGCAGGGCCGCGTCGCTGGTGTTGAAGTCGTCAGCAGCTCCGGCGTTCCGGGCGCTTCGTCATCCATAACCATCCGGGGGGTCAGCTCGATCAGCGGAAGCAATCAGCCGCTGATGATCATCGACGGACTTCCGATGGACAACAAAACGCTCAACACCGGCGTGCTTGCCTCCGATGCGCCTGGATCAACCACGGCATTCTCCAATCGCGGCGTTGACTTCACGAATAGAGCCGCCGACCTGAATCCCGAAGATATCGAAAGCCTCGTAGTCCTTAAGGGACCCGAGGCTTCCGCACTTTATGGAATCGACGCGGCCAACGGCGCCATCGTCATCACCACCAAGCGCGGCAAGCCAGGCATTGGAGGAGTCGAATACAGCAACAGCTTCAGGGTAGAGACCACGCGTTCGACGCCAGCAGTGCAGCGCACGTATCAGCCGAGCGCGATCATCGGAGGCTCGACGTTCGTGTACTTCGGTGCGCCATACGCTGCCGGCACCCAGTTCTACGACAACGTCGACGGCTTTTTCCAGACGGCGCTCACCAAGAAGAACAACCTGTCGTTCAGCGGCGCCTCGCCTGACAACAAGATCAACTACCGCCTTGCCACTTCAGCTACCAATCAGGCGGGCGTGATCCCCAACAACAAGTATGACAGGTATAACGTCACCGGCGCATCGAATGCTCAGCTCAACAACTGGCTGAACGTCGATCTGTCGATGGGCTACACCTACGCCGACAACCAGCAGTCGTACAAGGGTGACGGTGGCCCGCTGCTCGGACTGCTCGTCTGGCCGGCCACCGACAACGCAAAGGACTATCTCACACCGGCGGGAACGAGGCGCAGACTCGGGAACCTCTCGATCGCGTCCGAAGTGGACAATCCGTACTTCAGCGTGAACAAGAACCAGATCACGTCGAAGAATGGTCGCATCATCGCCAACCTCGGCCTCAAGCTCACGCCGTTTTCGTGGGGCAGTCTCAAGACCAACCTTGGCACCGACAGCTACACGAATCAGAACCTTTTGCTGCGAGCTCCCGAAAGCTCTCTTGGAAATGCCAACAACGGCATCATCGACGTCGCCAACGACATCGTTCGCAACTTGAGCGCGCAGACGATCCTGAACATCAACGCTCATCAACTCACCAAGAGCATCTCGTTCAACGGTCTTATCGGCAACTCGGTGTCCGACTTCAAGTCCAACACGGACGCACTGAAGGGTCAGGATTTCCTCGATCCGAACTTCGTCTCGGTCAACAACACCAACCTGAGACAGAATCGCACCAGCATCGCACAGCGCCGCCTGGTAAGCGCCTTTGGAAGCGCGACGCTTTCATTCAAGGAGCTGCTGTACCTCACGGCGACCGGCAGAAACGACTGGACGTCGACGATTCCGCAGGACAAGAACTCATTCTTCTATCCGTCGGTCTCCGGAAGCTTCGTGTTCTCCGACGCCTTCCCTTCGATCGGTCGTCACATGACGGGCAAGTTGCGAGCTGCCTACGCGGAAGTTGGAAAGGATGCGAGACCGTATGCATACCGCCCGTCTCTCGAGTACAAGACGACGTCGTTCGGCGGTTACGGATACGGCTTCACCGGACCGAACCTCGATCTCAAACCAGAGTTCGCCAAGTCCTACGAGATCGGAACCGAGCTCGGCTTCCTGCAAGGCCGTCTCGGAGTAGATGCTACATTCTATCGCAAGCAGACGAAGGACCAGATCGTCAACGACATTCGCGGCAGCTACGGAACAGGCTACATCCTGTTCAACCTCAACGGAGCCGTGACGCGCAATCAGGGCTTCGAGTTGAGCGTGCGAGGCAGCCCGATCGTGGGGAGATCGCTGAACTGGGATTTCCTCGTCAATTTCGATAAGGCCCACGGCAAGACGCTCGCGCTCCCGCACGCGCTGCCTGAGTCGTACGTCTCTGACACGTGGCTCTTCGGCAACGTTCGTAATGGCACGGCGCCGGGACTTTCGACCGAGTCTCTTACCGGACGTTTCTACCTCAGGAACAATGGCGGCCAGCTCCTGATCGACCCGACTTCGGGACTGCCTATTCAATCCACGGCTTTCATCGATCACGGCTACGATCGCACTCCCCACTTCACCATGGGAATTACGAACAACGTGAAGATCGGCAAGCTTTCGCTCAGCGCACTGGTCGACATCCGCCGCGGCGGTGACGTCTTCAACGCCACCGAGCAGTTCCTCACGGCTCGCGGCCTCGCACTGAGCACCTTGGACAGAGACAATCCGCGAGTTATTGCGGGCGTGCTCAGAGACGGAAAAGAAAACTCAGCTACCCCCACGCAAAACGCCATCGTGGTCGTTCCGTCCTCTCAGACTTCGTACTACACGACCATCAGCGAAGAGCTTTTCATCGAAAAGAACATCAACTGGCTGAGACTGCGTGACGTCACGCTCAACTACA
>JBDUEH010000028.1:0-11760 GCA_040002555.1 Gemmatimonadales bacterium
CGGTAAGCGTACGCGAGGTACCTTCGTCCATGCACAAAACCCAGAGGCGGAAATCCGGGCAATGCTCGCGAAGGGAGTCATAGAGCGCGAGACCTCGAGGAAGAAATTTCTCATCGAAGTACGTGCAGAAAAAGTGCATCGCCCCTACCGCGTTCCTTCGCGTCTAAAATCGATGACGGCTTCCGCGACGCGGCCAACTTGTTCGTCTGTCAGCTGCGGATACATCGGCAGGCTCAGAATCTGACCCGCTGCAAGCTCGGTATTCGAGAGCTTCGCGGGCGGAGGCAGCCGCGAGGAGTACGCCGGCTGGAGGTGAACCGGAACTGGATAGTGGACGAGCGATCCGATTCCGGCGTCCCGCAGATGAGCGCGCAGCGCATCGCGCTCGGGCGCTCGAATTACGAACTGGTGAAACACGTGCTCTGCACCCGCACTGGCCTTGGGCAACCTTATGTCGGCATCCGACAGAAGTGCGGTGTAGGATTCAGCGATGTCGCGGCGGCGCCCGTTGTTCGCGTCGAGATGCCGAAGCTTGACCCGCAGGATGGCCGCGTGCAGCTCATCGAGTCTCGAGTTCTTTCCAGGGATTTCGCTCACGTACCGCTCCTTCCATCCGTATTGCTGGAGCAGTCGCGCATTCTCTGCGATGGCTGGATCGTCGGTCACGATCATTCCGCCGTCGCCGAAGGTTCCGAGATTCTTGGTAGGATAGAAGCTGAACGCCGCGACGTGGCCCCAAGCTCCTGTCATGCGGCCGAGAAGCGTTGCGCCGTGAGACTGCGCGCAATCTTCGACCACGCGCAATCCGTGACGCTCTGCCACTGCGTTGATCAGAGTCATGTCACACGGATTGCCATAGAGGTGCACGGGTATCACAGCCTTCGGCGTTCCTCCGGAAGCATTGATTATCGCGATCTCGAGCAGCTGCGCGTCCATCGTATACATCTCAGGATCGATGTCGATCAGTACTGGAATCGCGCCGGCTGATTCGATCGCCGCCACGGTCGCAACAGCGGTATGCGAGACGGTGAACACGAGATCTCCTGCACCAATTCCACACGAGCGCAACGACAGCTCCAGCGCGTCTGTTCCGCTGCCAACGCCGATTGCATGACGAGGCCCGACATACGCCGCGAACTCCTGCTCGAACGCGGCCACCTCTGCTCCCATGATGTACCAGCCACCCGCGAGCACGCGCTCTATTGCGGCATCTATCTCGCCCCTGTACTGGAGATACCCGGCGCGCGGGTCCGTCTGTAGAATTTCAGGCAATCCGGTGGGCTTCACAGGTAGCTCGGGAGGTTATTTCTGTAGAAGTCCAGGCAGCGCGCAATACCTTCCCGCAAATCGACAGCGGGCGCCCATCCGAGCTCCGATCGGATTTTCTCATCATCTGCGTAGTAGTCTCCGATGTCGATCGACTTGCGATCGCCTGGAAACTCGCGGACGACATATTCTCCCGAGCCATTCACTTCGATTAGCATGCGGGCGAGATCGGACAGTGTCACAGCCTTGCATCCGCCGAGGTTATAAACTTTACCGCTGGCGGAGCTGCTTGTGGCGGCGAGAATCAGGGCCTCGACCGCATCATCCACATACGTGAAATCTCGCAGCTGTTCGCCGCCCCATACCTCGATGGGCTTATTCTCCAGCAGCAACCTGATCCATATTCCGAGAAAGGTCTGGCGCGCGTCTTTTACTCTCATCCGCGGGCCGTAGGTGTTGGTGAGCCTGAGCGACGCCGACCGGATACCGTAGACGTTGTTATAAAGGATGTGGTACCACTCGCCGGCCATTTTGTTGATGCCGTTGACATCGGTCGGACGAAGTGGATGCGCCTCGTCTACCGGTAGATAGTCCGGCTTCCCATAGATCTGCCGCGTGCTGGCAAACACGATCCTGATCGAGGGATTGTGATTTCTGCACGCTTCGAGAATCGCCAGCTGAGCGCGACAGTTGATATCGAGATCGGCATATGGATTCTGCATGGAATCCATGTGACTGGTCTGGCCGGCCAGGTTGAACAGATAGTCTTTTCCTCTCACCAGGTAACGCAAGCTGTGAGCGTCACGGACATCCGAGATGTTCACCCTGATTCGGTCTTCGATGCCGGAGACGTTGAACAGGTTGCCGCCGTATTCCGGAATGAGACTGTCGACGAGAGTGACTGCTGCTCCAAGGTCTACCAGCCGCCGGGCGACGTTCGAGCCGATAAAACCCAGGCCACCGGTGATGAGAATCCGGCTGGATCGCAGGTTGTGGTCGACGCTCATGTTTCCTGACCGGGCTTTCTTGCTTCCATGAAAAACAAATCCGGTTTGACCACGCGGCCATCGCTGGTGATGTCGAGGTGATATGTGGACCAGTCGGGTATTGAACTGCTCCATGCGTCATGAACGACGGGATCGACAAATCCGCCGTCGGTCAAAAGCCGCGCGAGGGAATACCTGTCATACATCCACTGATGTACCTCGCCTGCCAACCGGAAGCGTCCAATATCGAGAGCACGCTGGTCGTGTGGCGTAAGTAGTGCCCGGAGCAGCTTCTCCCTGGCAGTCGCTGGAATCGTTGAGATTGCATGACGAACTCCGCGGCTCATGCGAGGCGCCGAAGAGACCGGCTGGTCGCGAGGTTGTCTTCTGATCATCTCGACAAGTTCGCGGCCCTCCTCTCCAATTCGCTGGTAAACGAAAGCTTCGTTTGGGATTGGGTCCTGCCTGAGGAATCCGAGCATTCCGCCGCCGGCCGCCTCTCGAACCGACTGGTCAAGCAGCTCGAGCGTTATCCACTCGTGGTCGGACTGCGCAGAGGTATCGCCGGACCCCGCCCGCTCGAGAATGCCAAGATATGAACGGCATGTCGCCTCGAGATCCGGTACGCCCACCCGCATCGTTCCCCCGGGCTCGAGGATTCGGAAACACTCGCCGATAAACCGGCGAGCGTCACTGCGTCGCAAATGCTCGAGAACGGCGGAATGGTAAACGACACTGCATGACGAATCCTGCAGCGGTATGCCTTTGCTCAGATCCGCCGGGATTACACCAGGCCCCTGCGGATCGATGTCGATGTTGGTCCACGCAGGATGGCACCGGGTGCCGCACCCAAGATTCACTTTCATTTGCGTCACGGCGGTCACGAAGATCGGTGCAGCGAAGGCACGAGCAACCGGCCCTGGTAAGTCGTTTTGACGGGAGAGGGCATCCAGTCGGCATTTTCAAACTTCGCAACTACCTTGAAATTCTCATTTACTCTCGAGTCGAACCCGGACTCCGAGAATATCCAGCTGGGATAGCTCCCCTCGTAAATATCCGGAGGAACCGCTTGAACGCATAGCCGATCTGTCGGCCCGTTCCAGAAAGGAGTTCGGTCGATAATCACCTGGGGAATCTCGGCGCGTACAACCTGGTCCAGAACGGCATATGGGTGTTCCAGGTACTGCAATACGCTGCTGAGGAGCAAGACGTTAGGCTGCGTATCCGTTTTGCAATCATCGAGGGTGTGATAAAAACGCAGTTCTTCTGATTCAAACTCGGACTTTCCGGCTGCGACATGACTTGACTGCTCGACGACGTTCCATCGAACCGATTCCAGGGTTGTGAGGAGAGACCGATTCTGAAAATACGTGCTGCCGAGCGAGCCTCCAAAATCGAGCACGTTCAGCACACCCCCAGATCGCGCCGCGGCCCACATCAACCCGGCAAGCAGGGGCCAGGCATACTCCGGCTCGAAGAATAGAACCGAATCACGCTCGTACACAGCTTTGCCGTCCCGGACAGCAATCAGCGCGGTCTTTGTCGCCGAAAGGATTGCATCACTGTCGTAGCCTGTGCTCGATGCGACGGCTTCCTCCCACGTCCCGAAATCGCCAGAAAGCCCGTAGGTCTCTCTGGCGGTCTCTCGCCGGATTTTGTTCCGAACCTTTGCGGCCAGCGTCTTGGCCAGCGATTGCTGGTCTTTCAATTCGACGACATAAGTCGCACCAGCTTCTTCAACCAGGCTGGACCACTGAGCCGCGAGGCGGGCAATGCCATTGGGCGCCCTCCGCACTGCTGACGATGCAGTTCCGCGCACTCTGGATTTTCGACGGCGTCAGGCCAGTGTGCAGGAATTGCCGGGCAGGGACGGAGCCCCGGATTTTTCAGCCAGAACTCCTCATGCAGGTTCGTCCCGTGTTCATCAAATCCGATGTGCTCCACCATGCTCCACGGCGGACGAACGCACAGCCCGCCCTTGAGAATGTGCAGATACAGCAGACGCACAGCCCAGATGTTTCGCTCCAGCTCCGTCTCTGCCATCGTCACAAGGTCGGCGCCGTATTTGTAGACGTCGAATCCTTTTTCAGCGCATCGGTCCATGAGGGTTTTTGCGTCGAGGTCCATCCCTTCCCACGCCCTCGCCCACGTGCCCCACACCCAGCATTCGGCCCGCCCGTCGAAGTACGGCGCGTCGGTTACGTCCGATGGGATGACCAGCGGGTGAGTCCATCCCGTCACGCTCATAACTCTTTCATCATTGCGGTATTCTCGAAGCGCGGCGGATAGGTATTCGTATGTCCCTGGCACGCAGATCAGATCATCCTCAAAAATTATCGCCGCTTCGTGATGGGCTAGTACCTCCGTGACTCCGCGTCGCACCGATTCTCCGAGTCCGAGATTCGCCTCCCGCTCACAAAGCACAACCTCGCACCAATCGATGGCGCGAAGCATGTGCCGTACAGTGTCTACATCGGGTTGTTTCTCAGGGGTCTTCGCGCCGTCGCTGAAAGCGTAGATTCGCGGCACGCGATTCTCCCGGAGACACGCAAGTGTTCGTTCCAGATGATCGGGGCGCGCATATGCGAATAGTACGACCGGAATCTCCACGATTCGTTACGCGGATGCTGTATTGGCCAGCGCGCCACTGGTGGCCGCAACGACACCTGCCCCAAAAAACTCGACGTACTGTTGCGCACAACGCGCAACTGTCCAGTCGGTGAGGGCAAGCGATTGATTCGCTGGTCCGATAATACCTCCATCGGCCAGGGCCATTCCCCTCGCTACCGCATCTGACGCGGTTTCCGGGCAGTCGGGATCGAACACCGGGTTGCCGGTGTCGCGCAACAGCTCCCCAACGTCGAGCGAGTCGGGACCCACGACTACGCGTCCGAACGTCATGCCAAGAGTGATGTTCCCGGAATTCAGGACGTGCAGGCGCGGAATGAACAGCACATCGGCGGCGTTGAGATAGTACTGAGTGTCGCGCTCTTCGACGAATTCGTAGTTCAAATGATAGCCGGGGTGGAGACGGTAATAGAGCCGCTTCGCGTCTCGCAGCCAGTACTTGAGCCGTATCCACCGCACGTCTGCGAGGTTCTCCCGCCACCGCGAGACGAGAAGCAGCTTTCGAGGGACGTCGAGACTTTGAAACGCGCTCGTAATCAGATCCCGCTCATCGTCGCTTCGAATTGCGCCGAAAACCAGCATCACCTTCGCCCGCTGGTCGATCCCCAATTTCTCCCGTGACGCGCGCCGATCGGTATCGTTGGGGAGGGACGTGTAGTTGTGATGGGGAATGATTGTGTGCTTCGGCGCTCGCCCACGATTGAACTTCGTGGCTCGATAACGCTGCTGAAACTCGGCGACGCTCGCACTTGCAAAGTGAACTACGCCATCAGCGTACCTGTATACGGTTTCATACATTCGCTCCCACATCGGATCTTCGCGGGCATCGTGCGGCAGTAGCACGTGACGCGTAACGACGATCGCCGCTTTTCGTGACCAGAACGCGAGACGTTCTTCGACCGCATTGATCAGCTCGGATGTGAGGCCCCGAATGTAAGCGTCCTGAAGCTCGAAGGTCATGTACTCGGGAAAATGCAGGTGAACCACATCGTAGTCGTTCTGCATGTCCCAGAAAACATCACTGCTGTGTTCCAGCTCGCACGTCGCTGACAATGCCGCGTTGAGGTCAACGAGAAAGCGATTCTGGGGAAGCGGAATATTCGCGACAAGAACACGCACGCTCAGCTCGATCTCGCTTGTAGGGCCCGCTCACGATCGTGCGGGGTGTTCCGTACACTCTCTCGAGCCTCGTCGATGGCGCCCTGAAGGCGCTCAATGTGCTGGGCGATGCTGTAGTTCGCGCGAATGTGTCGCCGGCCGTTTTCACCCATGGTCCGGCAGAGTGGGGTGTCGTCAATCAGGCGGCGCATGTAACCGGCCATTCCCGAAACGTCTCGCTCGTCAACAAGAAAACCGGTCTCGCCGTGCACCACTGCGTCAGCGATGCCGGCGTGCCGCGTAGCCACAACTGGCAGGCCTGCCGCCGACGCTTCGAGGATTACCACGGGTGTTCCTTCAGCATCCCCATAGGACGGTGTTACAGAGTGCTGCACGAAGCAGCATGCCTCGTTAAAGAGGTGAGCGATGCCGTCGTGCGGGACGGCCCCCGTGAACGTGACACTCGAATCGATGCTCCATAGCGTAGCGAGCTCGCGGCAGGCCTCGAGCAGCGGACCATCGCCCACCATTACAAGCCGCGCGTCAGAGTTGGTGCGCAGCACTTCAGCAAACGCAGCGAGGGTCAGATAGTTGGCCTTGATGTCGGTAAAGCGGCCGACTGCCAGGAATGTCTTGCGATAATCTGGCGACGCGTCAAAGAAGAGCTCGCGCGGGCCGTAGGGACTGTAAAGAATTTTTTTCGGATCGGCGCCGAGGTCGATGAGAGCGCGAGTCATGAAATGCGAGACACTGACAATCCGATGCGCGTATCGAAACATCTCGCGGTACTTGTCGCGGTACTTGTCCACCTCGGCAGCTCGATGCGCATCGTGCCCGTGAAAGTGAACCACCATTGGTATGCCCGACAGCTCGGCTGACCGGTAGATGTCGGCGCCGGACGGCCCGAACTCAGCCAGAATTACATCGATGTCATGGTCGCGAAAAAATCCAGCAAAGGAATCCTGAATGGCCGCTTCAGAAAGCTCGTGTCTGATTACGAGACGCTGGTAGAGAAATTGTGGAAGAAGTTTTCGTGCCCGCGCTCGCGACGGGTGCATCGAATGGAAAAACCGGATCGTGCGCCCCTCATGGCGGAAATCGGGATACCAGTGGTCGACGCAGACTTTGTCTCCATCGAGCTGCTCGACGTGGGCACGGATAAAATCCTTGAGGAAGCGATCGTCGTCCACTCCGATAATGCAAAGTGACCCCATGCCTTGCTGAGCTCCCTTGGGCGCCGGAAAATACCGAGTAGTGGTTCGAGGAGTGCTCCGAGGTCGAATCTCATCCTCAATGTGGAATGAGCCTCGCCGGAGGCGTCGGAGACGAAGCACTTGCCTCCGACATGTGTCAGATCCGTCTATAATCTGTCTGCTCATGACGATTGTGGACAAGCAAGGTTATCGACCCCGATGATTACTGAGGTTTGCATCACGTGCGCGGTCCCCACCGAGCCTTCGCCACAGCAGCGCGTCGCCAGCGTCCTAACTTCATTCTCGCCCGCGACAGCGACCGCGCCGCAAGCGAAGGTTTCGGCGCGATCCGCACGTCGGCCGACGCAAGCCCGGGGTGAACGCGTGGAAGGCTTAGCGATCGGGGCGTCGCAATCGGCGATCTGTTCCCTGCGCGCTCGGCAAGCTCGCGAAACAGCGACACCCATGCATCGGCTGACGCCTCATCCGAGTACTCAGCCGCTCTTTCTCTAGCGGCATCCGACAATCGAGACCACAGGCCCGGCTCGGTCGCGAGACGGCGTATCGCGCGCACAAAACCGTCGCCGCGATCGCTGACCAGCAACCCGGTTACGTCATCGTCAACGAGCTCGGAAATTCCGCTTCGTCCGCGAAGACACACGGGAACGCATCCGCAAGCCATCGCCTCGAGCAGAGCAATGGGCAGCCCTTCGTAATCCGAGAGCAGGACTATGACATCAACTCGCGACAATTGCCGCTGCACTTCGTCAGAGTCCATGCGCCCGGCGAGTCTGATATCCAGCCCGGCCAGGTCTGACGCCAAGAGACGCTCCACGGCCTCGCGATCGGGACCATCGCCGATGATGATTGCGTCTGTCCCCGGCACTTCTGTCACCACACGACCAAGAGCCTTCACCACGTCGGTGATCCGCTTCTGCTCCTCGGCAAGGCGGCCGACGAATGCGAGGTGCAGCTTTCCTGAATCGCGTGCACCCTTGGCGGCGGGCATTGCAATGCCATAGGGAATTCGCCGAACGATCGTGCCGCGCGGGTGACGAGACGCAACGTCGAGATCGAGCTGCTGTGACACGCAAACGATTGCGGCGAGCAGCTGTTCCTTTGCGCCAAACACGAACTCGTCCTGAATCCCAGAATAGAACTCGTCGTCAGAATGCAGGATGCCAACAGTCGGAATCCCTGCAGCACGCACCCAGCGCGCGGCAAAATATCCGGCCACTACAAGATTCGGAACGAAGATGTCCGGCGGGTCATCACGCAGCTCGTCGAGTATCCAGCGAACCCGGTCCTCAGTGCGATCCGCGCTCGTGCGCCGGCATGAAAATCCGCCGTCGATCAGCGGTGAAATGGCAGGCCCGGTCTCACCCCAATGCATGATGAACAGGCAGCGCGCGTCGATGTCCCGCTCCCGAAGAAGGGGAAGCAGACGGCGCAGCCACGACACCGGACCCCCGACATTATCGGGTTTGTCGTAGGCGCAAAATGTCACCTTTAAAGTCAATCCGGCTTTCTCGCTCGGCTCGACGAACGTGCGGGGCCGGATTCGTAAATCGCGTCGAGCCTGGGCGCGATCACTCTCCAGTCGAACTCCCTGAGAACAAACTCGCGGCCCGCGTCGCCTCGCGACGGATCGCTCAACGCAGCAAGAGTCTTCTCCCTGAGATCAAGGATGTCTCCCGGCCGGTATACGTGCCCAAGCCTGCCGCCATCGATCGCCTCGACGCAACCTGGCTCATCCGGCACCACAACAGGCTTCCGCAGTGTCATCGCCTCGAGCACGACAGTCGGTAGTCCCTCTCTCAAGCTCGTTACGACGACGGCGGAGCAGGCAGCGACCGCATCGATCACCTGCTGGTGAGACATTTCTCCGCGCACTGTCAGATTCCCTGGCGCCGCAATCCCGGTTTCAGAAGCCAAACGTTCAAGCGAGAGATCTCTCCCGGCCATCATGAACCGCAACGAAGGTAACGCGGCGGCAAGGCGCAAAAACTCGTGCGGATTTTTTACTGGATCGTTGCGGCCAACGTAGAGGACAAACTTGCCCCATTGAACTGTGCCGGTGAATCGGACTGGGTCCGCGGTGTCGCAGAACGCGACGTCGACACCGTTCGGGATGTACAGGGTCTCGATGCCGTGAGCCTCGCTGAGATAGCGCTGCTGCCACTTCGACACAGATATCCGCACGTCGGCGTTTCGCGCGACGTTCACCAGCGCACTGTTGAATTCCTCCTGCCACGCCACATGCTCGCCGTTCCGGTGATTCGGGAAGTAAGGAGCGTGGTACGTATGGACCCAGAGCGGGCGAGGGCTGCGCAGTGCATTGCACCACTCGATGAACCATGGGAATACATGCGAATGAACGGCCAGCACGCCGCTCGCGCGGTACTGGCAGAAGGCCGCATTGAATTTCGTCTTGATTTCGTGGGGAACAACCAGCTTCAGAAGCCTATCGCTCGGAACGAGCTCAGTGCGGAGCGACGAGTAGCGGCCGATGCTGAGAATGTGCTCACGTACTCCGCCGTGATCGGCGAAATTCGCGCCGATCAACACCTGCGGCGGGCGATCCCGAAGCAAGGCGATCCAGGCATCGACCGCGCGGCGCTTCTGAGCCTCTCGCGCGGCCTCGCGCCACTCCGCCATTTTCGCCCGCGCGCGGTAGCGTGCCGAGCGAAGTTTTCTCAGGAGTACGTTTTGCGGCAACGGTGCGAACCGATCTACGACAGTGAGACGCCGAGGCCGTTTTCGATTTGCGTCTGAAAAAAGCGGTTCATTCCCGCAATCGAGAATTCGGTTTCGATGCGTTCTCTGTTTCGCGCTCCAAGTATCGCCCGAAGCGAATCGTCTTCGAGAACGTCGATGATTCGCCTCGCGAGCATTTCGGCGTCGCCGGGCGGTGCGAGGGCTGAGTCGGCGCCCTGTCCCAGCGCCTGCCGGCATCCCGGAATGTCAGTAGCGACAACCGCGCATCCCATCGCCATCGCTTCACAAACGGCGTTTGGACACCCTTCATAGACCGAGCTGTGCACGACGAGCTGCGACGCTGCCATGAGCTCGTCCACGTTCGTCACCGCCCCGATGAACCTGATCTGCTCGCTCGAAAGTCCATTGTCGAACGCCCGCTGCTTTAGTGTGGCAACCGTTGAAGTCTCCTTGAGATGGCCAGCAAGCACGAGCACAGGCTTGTCACCGTTGGAGAAATGATTTCTGACGGTCGGCCATGCATCGACGAGCGTCGCGTGATCCTTGAACGAGGTGACGTTGGCGATCATGCTCACCAATATCTCATCGGCGAGTCCAAGAGTCTCGCGAATATTTCCCGGACCGGTGTCCGGAGGCAGGGGAGTGCCGTTGTTGTAGACGAGAACCGATGCCGGATCGATGCCGTACGTGGCAGCTATAAAGTCACGTCCTGCATATGAGTTCGAAGTGATGCACGAGGCTTTATGCAGCACCCGCGCTTCGGTCAGAGTGCCGCCGAGATCCCGGCCTTCGTCCTGCTGGTTCCACCAACAGAACCGTGCGCCGGTGTAAGGCCAGACAAGGCCCATCGTCTTGCTGTGAACGCCGACGAATGGGAGCAACGCGTCCGGCTTGATCCGACTTCGCAGCAGGAGCGCGAGGCGAGTGAGGGCCCTGGTTCTGCGCGCTTTTGACCAGCGGAAATAATAAGGCAGAACGTGAACTGGAACGCCGAGCTGCTCGAGCTGTGGCCTGAGGCCCCTGCCATCTTCGAATGATAGCACCTCCACGTTGCATCGCAGACCGAGGAGGTGCTCGACGAGATACAACGCCTGCCTCTCGGCACCCCCCATGCGGTCGAGGGTTCCAATGACCACGAGTAGCTTCGGGCGCTTCATGGGGTCGATCGATTCTCTGGCCCGCTTCGGGCCACTGCGTGGAGCGCGATGGATGGGACGGAGGTGTCAGGCAGAAGTCTTGGGGCTCGAATAGTCGTAATAGTAGTACTCTTCGGTGGCCTCCAGCATCTCCTTCGGATCGTTGAGAACGGTGCCGAGGATGCGCGCGCCGACGAGGCGAAGCCGTTCCTGAGCCGTTCTTGCCGCGGCCTTCGTCGTAGCGCCGACGCGAATGAGAAGAATCACCCCATCTACCATCGACGCGATGATGCCTGCATCCGCCGCCGCAAGCACGGGCGGAGTGTCGATGAGCACCAGATCGTACTGCGTCATTCCTTCGAGCAGCAGCTCGCGCAAGCGGTGACTGCCGAGCAGCTCGCCGGGATTCGGCGGCTGAACGCCGGTCGTGACAATCGACAGGTTCGGGGTCGACGTCTCGCGCACGACTGATCCAAGGCTCCCGCCTGTACCGATCGCATTGGTCAATCCCGGCAGTCTCGGCGCACCGAAGATGCGGTGCAGCGAGCCGCGCCTTAGGTCGCAGTCGATCACGAGAATTCGGAGGCCCTGCTGAGCGAATGCGATCGCGAGATTGGCGACCGTCGTGCTTTTTCCGTCACCCGGGGATGCGCTGGTGATTGCGATTGACCGAAGCGACCCGACAGCGTGCGAGAAGATGAGACTCGTCCGGATTGCCCGGTACGACTCGAACAC
>JBDUEH010000029.1:0-11700 GCA_040002555.1 Gemmatimonadales bacterium
GATTCGGCAAGTGCCTTCGCACGTTGTGCTGCTTGCGCTGCTGTCTGGGCAACTTCATCGACGGTTGCGACGGTCTCCGTGACTGCGGCCATTGATTCGTTGATTCCCGCGGCCTGTTCGGTTGTCGAGGCCAGGATTTCGGCGGAGCTCGCAGCAATTACGTTCGCGCTCTCCTGAAGAGGCCGATTTATAGCACGGCTGAGGAACACAGCGGAAATGAGTCCGATGATTATTGCCAGCAGAGCGCCGACAACGAGTGTATTACGCGCAGCACTGGCGTGCGAGCCCGCGTCGTCGGCAAGTGAGTCGATGTGTGCCGTCAATGTCGAGAGGGTCTGATCAACGAGCGCGTCAACTCTCACGCGCGTCGGCTGTACCGTGGTCGCGCGTAGGGACATGGCCAGCGCCTGGTTCCCTGCGCCGCGAGCAGCCATCGACGAATCCATACCGGTACCCCACTGATCGAGAAGCACGACCAGCTGTTGCCAGTTCTGCGTTGTGGCCGCAACCATTCCTGCTGTGGTCTGCGCCTGCGCGGCAGTCGTCCGTGCGTATCGAATGCCACTGTCAACACTCGCGGCGTACTGCCTATCGCCGTCGAGCATGTAACGGAGGAAGTCTACGTTCGCGCCGCGGATAGCGGACTTCACCTCCAGCGCTGGCACCAACACTCCCTTCCGCTGCTGGATGGCCGATTCGTACGAGGCGACGGTACGCCCGAGTGCCCACCAAGCGACGATCGTCACGGCAACGACAAGGACTAGGCCGATCCCAAAGCCCGTGCCCACCCGTCGTCCAACCGTCCATTCGGAATCTTCTGCGCTCATCTGCCGTTCCTCATCGAGTTTTAGTCACTGCTTTTTTTCAGGAACGGGTGTCTCCCGCTCGAGCAATACCTTGAGTTGAACTGCATCGAGAACCAAAACCGCGTCCCCGGTTGTTCCTGTTAAAAAAAATTCACGCCCTCCCGTCAATCCGCGCGCCGACGATATGTCATCGCGGTTGATGAGGACTTCCTCTTCTACATCGTTGATCCAGACACCAGCGAATGTTGTTGAGCCTTCCGTCAAAACCGCGATCATTCCTGAACCGGAGCCCGGAATACAGTCCCCAATGTTCGCGACCGTCAGAATCCGCCCGCGCCACGCGACCAGGCCCCATACTGGCGCGGTCGGCCTCGGCAACGGCGTGACGCTCCACGGCTTGAAGACTTCTGCAACACTGATGAGCAGAACTGCGATGCGCTCATTGCCGCAACGCGCGATGAGGTACCGGCCTGCACCGGCGTTCTCATCGACGCTTGTATCGATAGCCCGCGCCAACGCCAAGGACCGTGCGCGACGCACGAGTATCTCGTTGTCTGTTATGTCCACAGTGATCTCAGGACTTGCGGAAAACTGAATGTCCCCGATCCGGGCTTCCGCCGCCCATCGCGGACAGGTGCGCCCGCACTATGTGCAGGAGTCTGGCCAGAGGCACCCCATCCGTGTCTGCGGTGTCTCCACGACGCTCAGCTGCGGCAATTAGTGCCGCCGCACTCTCGAAATTGCGCTTCGCGGCCCTCGCATCGCCCTGTTTGGCCAACGCATCCCCTAGCGCGACATGAGCAAGGGTCAGAGTCCGGTCCAGATAAAGCGCGCGACGGGCGGCTCGCTCGGCGTCCGCCCACCTTCCGGCCTCTGAAAGCAGCACCGATTCGAGAAGATGTAGGTCGGCACTCCGGGGATGTGTCTCGAGCGCCGCCGCCAATGCTTTGCCGGCTTCCTTTAACAATCCCTGGTTTGCGAGCTGGCGAATCTCAGCCGCGCGTGAGTCTGCCGATTCCGTCGAAGATCCAGCGCTGGCGGCCTCTGCTACTAATAAGATATCGGCCGGATGGTCAGCCTTACGGAAATGATGATCCGACGGCGCCGGCTCGCCAGACTCGATTTCGTCAAACACGTCGAGAGAATTTCCGGCGGGCCCCGATCCAGCAAAAGGCAATTGATCTACTGACTCAGTGAGCGGTTCGATCAGCGTAAGTGGCGCGTTTCGAAGCGAGTAGCCGCTGACTCCTTCGCTGCATCGCCTGTAGGCAGTCGCACCGGGTAGAACAACTGCTTCGCACGGAGTCAGATCCGCGATGTGCAGGTCCGATGCGCCGAGGAAAAGCCAACCTTCGGGTGAGAGTGCGTTAAGTAGTCGCTCAGCGATCCGGGTGATCGTCGGAATGTCGAAATAGATCAACACGTTTCTACAAAAGATCGCATCCTGAGCATTCATCTCCGGAGGAAACTGCTCAGCGAGATTCATCGGCGCGAACTCGACGTCGCGGGCGATCGAGGGGTCGAGGTCGTATTTGGTACCGTCGTTTTGAAACCATCGATTGATTCGGTCCTGCGACATCGTCCTCAGCGACCATTTCGTGAACGTCGCTTTTTTTGCGCCCTCGAGTCTCGCTTCCGAAATGTCGGTGCCGACGATTCTGTGCGGGCGAGTCCAGTTTTTCTCCTTGAGAAGAATCGCCAGCGAGTACGGTTCCTGCCCTCCGGCGCACGCGGTGCTGAGGACCCGGAGTCGTCGTCCGACCGGCCACGTTGCATTCCACTCGGGAAGAAGATCCTCGGCGAAAAAACGAAGCTGCGCCGGCTCGCGAAAAAAATACGATTCGCCGATAGTCAGCTCTGCCATGAGCGCATCGCGCACACTGCCTGGGCGCGAGACGGCAATCTCCAGGCTCACGGGATTGGTGATGCGCAGGCGCGTCATGACTCGTTGCATCGACGCATCGGCGGAAGCAATTCTGTTTTGCGGAAAGAGAATTCCCGTTCTGGCTTCTACATCACGAGCGATGCGTCCGAACTCTGGACTTGACCAAGTGGCTGGTTTCTTATCGTCGTTTGCTGACTTCAAACCGATGCCGATGCCGACGCCAGCGCATCGGCGAGTGCGATGCCCTCGGCTTCATCGAGAAATTTGGCCGGGTCGTAGATCACCAAGAGTCCGTCGGGAAGCGTAGCGACGCCGCCAAGGCGGTGGGCGGAAGACGAGACCGACGAGGCCGCCTGAATATCGGCGTCGGCGATTTCGACGAGTTCGTCGGCGCTTTCGACCCGTAGTCCGACAGTTCGGGATGGAATCGAGACGAGCACGAAATTGTCGGAGCTTTTCACCGGCACCTCTGGATGCCCAAATACGACTGCAGGGTCGATCACAGCGGTAAGGCTGCCACGAACGTTGATGACCCCAGAGACCACCTTCGGTGCTCCGGGTAGCGGACTAACCGCAACTGCGCGAATCAGCTCTACGACGCTTGCCGCGGGGATGCCGAAGCGCGAGCCGCGGACCTGAATCAGGACGATGTTCACAGCTTGGAGTTAGTGAAGGTCACCTCTTCTCTCATTGCGAAACTCCGGCCATTGTGACAGAAGGGTAGACTTCCCTTGCCGATTCGCCCATTCCCCCTCTATCTGGACGATATGAACGACCTGACTTCCGGCTCGGTCTCGCGCCATCTGTTGAAAACTACGGGCTTCATGCTCGTGACGATGGTTTTTCAGACTCTCTACTTTCTCGTCGATCTCTACTGGGTCGGCCGACTCGGGACGGATGCCATCGCGGCCGTCAGCATCGCTGGCAATCTGACCTTCGTCACACTCGGACTTACGCAAATGCTCGGCGTCGGGACGACAACGGTCATTTCGCACGCCGTGGGCCGAAAGGAGCACGATCAGGCCCTTCTTCTTTTCAATCAGTCTCAGGTGCTTGCCCTCATCACCGGCATCGTGTTCCTGTTGGTCGGGATGGGAATCCGTACCCGTTATACCACAGCGATGAGTGCCGATCCAAACACTGCAAAGCTCGCCGCGCAGTACTTGCTGTGGTTCATCCCCGCGATGGCGCTTCAGTTCGCGCTCGTGGCGATGGGATCGGCGCTGCGCGCGGTCGGTACTTTCAAGCCTGGAATGCTCGTCTCGACAACGACCGTAATCATCAACATGATCCTTGCCCCGTTCCTGATATTCGGATGGGTCACAGGTCATGCGTTTGGAGTGGCCGGCGCGGCAATGTCGTCGCTGATCGCAATACTCATCGGCATCGTCTGGTTCCTGTTCTACTTCAGGAAGGAAGCATACCTGCATTTTGTGATCGCCGACTGGGGTCCCCGGTTCGCGCTATGGCGGAAAATGCTCAGCATCGGACTTCCGGCGGGGTTCGAGTTCGCGATCATGGCTCTTTATCTCGTAATCGTTTACTCGATCATGCGCCCGTTCGGCACTTCAGCCCAGGCGGGTTTCGGAATCGGAATGCGAGTGGTTCAAGCGGGTTTCATGCCGGTCGTCGCGCTGGGCTTCGCCGTCGCCCCGGTGGCCGGACAGAATTTCGGTGCGCGGCATCCGCAGCGAGTCAAAGATGCCTTTCGGGACGCTGCGCTCATGGGTGCCGCCGCAATGCTGCTCCTCGCGATTGTGTGCAACATCGCGCCCGAGGCCCTGATCAGGATTTTTTCCAGGGATTCTGCGGTCATCGATGTCGCGTCAACGTACCTCCGCATCGTGTCGTGGAACTTCGTCGCGTCGGGATTGATCTTCGTCGCGTCGAGCATGTTTCAGGCGATGGGCAACACCATTCCGTCGTTAATCACGTCCGGCGTGCGAATCCTGATCGTTGCGATCCCTTCGTGGCTCCTGTCGCGCGTGCCGGGATTCCATCTCAACTGGATATGGTACTTGTCCGTTGGATCCGTGTTTGTCCAGCTCACTCTGAGCATGCTTTTGCTGCGCCGGGAGTTTCGGAAACGCCTCGCATTTGTACCCGCGTAAGAATGCCGGTTGGGCGGGTAAAACAGTGTCGACGCGGGTACGGCAGCTACCGGTAAGGGCACCGCAGTTCGGGGCGGGTGCAGCAGCTACCGGTAAGGGCGGACACAGCAGTGGTAGGCCGGGGCCCGCGGTCTGTACGGCACCTGCAGTACTCGATCTTACCGGTAGCTGTTGTGCCCGCCTCCGAACTGCCGAGCCCGCCTCTATAACCGCTGTCACTAATCGGATCGTCTAAACGTTCTGATAGGAGTGGTTGTCAAATACCGATCCGGCGAACCCTGCCTTCCCCCATTTCCCAAGTATGAATCGTCCAACTCTGTCCGCATGTCTTTCGCTCGCGGTCGGCGCTCTCGCGTCCACCGCTTCAGCACAGACTCCCGCTGGCCCGACTGCTGTCGTCGTGCGGCCGCACGATCAGTCGCCATCCGCTGTCGCATCGCGGCGCTCGGGGCCAATCGCGATCGACGGCAAGCTCGACGAAGCAGCTTGGAACGCAGCGACACCGATCACTGACTTCCGCCAGTACGATCCGGCGGAGGGTCAGCCGGCGACAGAAAAGACCGAAGTTCGGATCCTCATCGATGACGACGCGGTGTACGTGGGCTGGCGCAACTTCGACCGCGAGCCGGCGAAGATCCAATCTCAGCTCGCGCGTCGCGACGATTCCGTTGACGGCGATATCGTTGAAGTTTCGTTCGACAGCTATCACGACCACCTGAGTGCCTACCAATTCCGCCTCTCGGCCGGCGGCGCACGCCGCGACGGGACCGTCAGCTCTGGCGGAAATCAGGACAACTCTTGGGACGCGGTGTGGGAGGGCGCGACGAGCCAGGACGCTCAGGGTTGGTACGCGGAGATTCGGATTCCTTTGTCTCAGCTTCGTTACAACAGAAACGTGGCCGAGCAGATTTGGGGACTTCAGCTGGATCGAAGGATCGCGCGCAAGGCAGAGCTCGATTTCTTTGCGCTGACGCCAAAGACTGAGCGGTCCGGCATTAACCGCTACGGTCACCTCACCGGGCTTGGCAACCTTCCCTCTGCCAGAAAGATCGAGCTCGTACCTTACATGCTGGCGAAAAACGAGAATCCCACCGCGCTGCCGGGCGATCCCTTTCGGAAGAAGAACCATATCGCGCCCGGCGCCGGCCTCGACGCGAAGTACGGCATCACCAGCAACATGACGCTCGATGCAACGATCAACCCTGATTTCGGTCAGGTCGAAGTCGATCCAGCAGTCGTGAACCTGTCAGCGTATGAGACGTTCTTCCCTGAACGGCGCCCGTTCTTCATCGAAGGATCGAGCATTTTCAATTTCGGCGATATGCGATCGCAGAATCGGTCGAACGGATACAACCTTTTCTACACGCGCCGCATCGGTCACCAGCCGCAGCGCGGAATCGGCGGTCCCGACATCGCATTTGTTGACGCGCCAAGCCAGACGAGAATCGATGGAGCGGCCAAGCTCACTGGCCGGACAGGCTCCGGACTGTCGGTGGGAATACTCGACGCCATCACTGCGACAGAAGAAGCGCGAATCCGCAGTGTGACCGGCGTCGACAGCCGGCCGATTGTCGAGCCGAAGTCGAATTACTTCATCAGTCGCCTGAAGCAGGATTTCAGGGACGGCAACACGACGATTGGAATGGGCGCGACGGCGGTGAACCGCGATTTGAGCGATCCCGCGCTCGATCCGATTTATCGCAAGTCCGCGTACGCCGCCGGAATAGACTGGCAACACGCATGGCAGAATCGCACGTGGGCATTCGACGGCGACGTCGTCTTCAGCCAGAACAACGGCAGCGTCGAGTCGATCGACGATCTTCAACTCTCGCCCGCGCGGTACTACCAGCGGCCCGACAAGAAGAACTATCTCTACGATCCAGCAAAGACGTCACTCACCGGCTATCTGGCGGAACTCACGCTCGCTAAACTGAGCGGAGTGCACTGGGTAGGGTCTGTCACGTACCAGGAATACAGTCCCGGCTTCGACACGAACGAAGCCGGATTCCTCGGGACGACCGACCAGCGCTCCATCGCTCCGCTCATCGGCTATACGGAGACGAAACCGGGGAAATACTACAGAAGCTTCAACCAGTTCCTGTTCTGGAATCCTTCCTGGGATTTCGACAACAACATCACGTTCAATGGAGTCGGCTCAATCACTCAAGCCGAGCTCCCGAACTTCTGGAATGTGCAGTTGCGATTCGACTGGCGGCCATCGGTGTTGGATCCGGCACTCCTGCGTGGCGGGCCCGTTGCACGACTCACGCGAGGCGGCGGATTTCAGACGAGCATCACCACCGACCGCAGAAAGCGGTATCAGGGCACTTTCAATTTCTCGTATTCTTATAACGTCGCCGGCGGCAAGGGTGTGCAGATCGCGCCAAGTCTGACGATGCGCCCTTCCACTGCGCTCAAGCTTTCGTTGTCACCGACGTACGGCTGGACTCACGCACTTGCGCAGTACGTAACGAGGGCGACAGACGCCAATGCGACAAACACTTACGGCTCACGCTACGTATTTGCGACGCTAGAGCAGCGACAGGTCGCGATGGTGACACGAGTTGACTGGACCTTCTCACCAAAGTTGTCCCTCCAGTTGTTCGCGCAGCCTCTGCTCGCCGCCGGGGACTTCCACGACTACAAGGAATTCCTCAAGCCCCGAGCTTTCCGGTTCGGCATTTACGGTCGAGATCGCGGAACGATTTCGCAGAACACCAGCACTGGCCGGTACACCGTTGATCCGGATGGAGCAGGAGGCGCACCGTCGTTCACTTTTGGCGACCGCGACTTCAACCAACGTTCGCTCCGCGGCAATGCCGTACTTCGCTGGGAGTATCGTCCGGGCTCGGCCTTGTTCTTCGTGTGGCAGCAGAGCCGCTCGGGAGCGATTCCATCAGGCGAGTTCGATTTCAGTCGCGACTTCGATGCGTTGACGAATCTTCAGCCGGAGAACGTGTTCGTCGTGAAGGCGACCTGGTGGATCGGTCGGTAGCCACTGACGGACGACCGGCCAAATCGGTCAGTGAACTTTCGAAATATGCCCTGCACCGTCGCGATCACCACGCTTACATCAGTCAAGCACGGGCCTTTTGCATGGCCAGCTCATACGCTTCGAGATGCGCGTCGAGAGCGCGGGTCATCTCGAACGTCTGGGCGACGTACTCGTAGCCGCGTTGTCCGGCCGTTCTCCATCGATCGTTCTGGAGCAGAGTTCTCAAACCGGCTGCAAGATCGTCATCGGCGGCATGATGACCAAAGCCCGACGCAAAGCCATCGGGATTTCTCCGGCTAAGTATGGCACACTGGTGGGCGGCAGCTTCGATGAACGCATTTGGCAAGCCTTCGCGCGGCGACGCATTGACGAGTATCCAACTCTTCGATAGAACCCGCCCGAGCCTGTCTTCGCTGAACTGATCGATAATTCCGGTGAGCTCCAGATTCGGAATTGAGGCGGCAATCTCACGCAGTGCGCGATCCCGTTCCCGGTCGGTGGATCCGCCAACAGCGATGAAGTCAACATGGGGAAACTGGTTCGCCAGCGCGAAGAAGTCTTCCGGCTTCTTCCTGCTATCCCAGCGGCTCACGAAACAAACCGTTGGACGTGTTGCCTTCGTTACGCTTTCGGGAAAAGCGACAGGTGTCGGAAGGAAACCCGGTTGAGACTTCAATCCGTATTTCCGAATGACCTTCGGGATTAGAAACTGCGCCGCGCAATAGAGACTGTCGGCGTTATTCACTGCCGATCGTACCAACGGATTGTCAATGCTCAGCCGATACTTCCACCAGCCAATCCTGCTGCCGGCAAAATTTTGTGTTTCGATTTTCCAGTCGGCAAGGTCGTGCGGGTCGCGAAACGTGATCATGTGCGGGCGGTCCGGCATCGCCTTCATCGCCAGATAAGTACCAAGCCATGTGTCCTGCGAATGGTATACGTCGGCATCGCATTCGCGATAAATCTCGATCGCCGACCAGGGGTTGCGAGTGTCGAAGCGGAGCACGCGCATTCCGTCTACCTCGACCGGCTCGCTGGTGTCATGTCGTCGCCGCGGAACGACGACCGTCACGGCCACTCCCCGGCGAACGAGCTCGCGACCTATCACACGTGTAGCTCTCCCGAATCCGCCATACATGCCAAAGCCAAATAGCTCGATACATGTCAGGCAGACGTGAAGACCATCGTTGCGACCAGCGCCGACCGCTCGATTGGCGGTCGGCGCCTCAACAGTCTTCATCGCTTGGTGGTGATGCGCGCAATCGAGTTGCTATTGGGGCAGCTTCACGTAAGAGACGGTCACACCAATCTCATATCCCGTGTGAACGCGATACACTTTCTGGAAACCGAAGTAGACGTCGAGTGAGCGGCTGGCGATCTGCTGAAACCCAAATCCCAGTCCCGTGAAATAACTGTGATCCCTGGGAAGCCCGCGCGATCCACAGTTCGTGTCCCAGACAACTCCTGGCGTGATATACGCAACCAGCCTGGGCTGCTCCCGGCGTTTCGCAATCGAGAACGGCAAACCCATATCAAGACTGCATGCGCGCGTGCTGTCTGTGAGACGAGGGGCGTACCCGGCTCCGATTTCCGCGCCGAACGTGCTTGTTGTGCTGTTGTCGCGGAGAAGTTTTGCGAGCGTCGATCCGCCCGTGATGATGTTGATCTGTGCGCGAGCTCCAAGTATTGGATGCCACCCGCACGATTCGACGATAATGCAGTCGCGCTTCTGGTATCCCCCTGTCACTCCAACCACAGACCCGCCCCTGTATTGCAAGTCGAGACCAGCGGCCGTCGCTGGAAGCGACGTTCCACTCGGGCCCTTTCGATAGCCCGATTGAATGCGTGCGATCAGGTTGCTGTGATTGCGTCCCGCGGGCATCGGAAGTGAAATCGCCGGCAACGCTCCGATCGGCGTCGCATACAGCCGAAGAATCTCGAGCGCGTCCTGGGATGCCTGCGCCTTTGCGCCCGGTGCCAATACAACGAAGGCACTAACGGCGGACATCAAGCTCAGTGCTTTTCTCATCGGAGCTCCAGCCATTTCGAGTAGGGATAATCACGCGCGCCTGAGCCAAGAAACTCGAACGATGTCAGAAGCACTCCTTTCCCTTTCATTATGTCCAATCTCATGAAACCGGCGCGATGCTGGCTCGTATAGAAGCTCTCCCGTAAATAGACCGCGCACTCTGTCTTGTCCGGGGACCCTGCCCCGCTTACCAGTAAATACTGGGCCTCCGGACCGCGCAGCAATTGCAGATTATGGTCGTGCCCCGACGCGTACACCAACGGCTTCTTGTTCTTGAATGCGCTGGCGAGCGAGTCGCGCATAGTTCTGTTCTGACCGCCGAGAATATCCTGGCTGAGACTGCTCAATCGCCGGAAGAACCCGCTCAACCCGCAATACCCACCGTGTTGTCCGCCAGTCATCAACGGATGGTGACCTGCAACAACCACAACGCGTCCATCCGCAACCTGCTCGACGTCCTGCCGAATTGCGTTGGTCACTTCGCCAATCGAGTTGATGCAGTTCGACAACGAATCGCGAACGATGAAGTCATGAAGCCACCATTGAGTGTCGATCGTGACCAGCCGGAGTCTCCCCGCATCCACCACAACTGGCCCCGGACAGCCGTTTCCCGGAAGGAGCCTGACATTGTTGCCCTTCGCGAGCGAGTTGACCATTCGCTCCTGGAGACGGATCGAGTAGAGACCAAACGCTTCCTCACCAGCCCAGTCGTGGTTTCCAGGAACGAAAATGCCGCGCGCTCCACGCGGCACGGCATTCACCTCAGCAGAAAGCCGTCGCCTTGCATCGGCGTACTCGGCTCGTCCCTCTTCAGGAATTCCGTCGGGGTACACGTTGTCGCCGAGGAAGACGACGATCGACCGTTCGGGAGCAACTGACGCCTGCGAAAAAAGCGAATCGAGCACCAGACTCGGCCTCCGCGGGTCTTGCTCGCCGGCATCGCCGATGAGAAACACTGTGGACTCGATTTCCGCCGGAACGAGAGTCTCGACCGTTGGTCGTCTGTTGCATGCCGCCAGCGAGTTCAGCAAGACCACCGATACGAGCCCGGCAACCAAAGACGTCGAGCGCCGGTGGCGCCGTTTGAATGTCATTCCTGAAAACCTCATTAGGCGGTTCCAAGCGATAATCGCAGACAAATGTACCGCCGTTGCGGGCGGCGCATCCCGCGTCGTTGCATATCCTGCTCCACCGAGGATGAACGGGAGCGAAACCGCCTACCGAAAGGGACTGAAGGGCTCAGGGGTGGCAATGAAATCAACCGGGACTTCAGCGATAAAAGTCCTGAGCCATCGAGCTACCTCCTCCATCCCGCCCTGCTCGGACGCGATGTGGCCGATGACGATCATCCCCTTGAGCTGGCCAGCGTCGATCGCATCCTTCGCGTACTCGATCATCTCCCACTCGTGATCTTCGCCAATGACGATGACGTCTAGCTCGTGACCCTGCACCACATGCCGGTTTGCCGGAAAACCGGGAAAACCTTCCGTCAATCCAACTCTCGATACTCGCACCGCCGGATCGCCAATAATCCGCGTGGCCTTTGCCCCTAGTCTGGCGCTTACCGACTTCGCCAATCCGCCGAGTGAAATTGGTGCCAAGTCGAAAATCCGTCCGCTCGAATCGCGCTGATTCTTCTCCCATCCGAGCGCATGCACCATCCCGTGCATGATTATGTCGGGCTTCATCCGGTGGGGGATGTCATGAAATCGCCAGACAACCAGGCCGTGATCGCCAATGAACTTCTGCTTCGCCGCGAGAACCGCATCGTTCTCGGCTTCGAGAATCCCGAGCGTATCGCGATGGCTGTAAAACGTCGGCTCGTGCGTGATGACGAAATTGTCCCCGTTCGCTGCTGCGCGCTTCAGCACATC